>DASRZG010000227.1:0-3489 GCA_035686585.1 Phycisphaerae bacterium | reverse complement strand
TGCCGCCCCGCCGAGCAGTAGAGGACGTCGTTGTGGACCAGCACCGCCCCGAAGACAGGCCAGGCGGATTCCAACTGGTCCCAGACGCCGATCCGCCGCTCGTACGGCGCCGCCCGGAGCCGCCAGAGGAGCGTCCCGTCGTTGGCTTGCAGGCAGTACACCCAGCCGTCCCGGCAGCCGAATACGCACAGGCCCTTGTAGATCGTGGGCGGAGAGTCCACCCGCCCCCCGGCCGTGAAGGTCCAGAGCAGTCGGCCGGATTCCTCATCGAGGGCATTCACACAGTGCCGCTCGACGGAGGCGACGAAGACCTTCCCGTCCGCGACGGTCGGCGCGCTGAGCGTGCCGCCCAGGTTGCTCTCCCAGATCGGCCTCACCACCCCGGGCACCACCGCCGACGATGCGGCGCCGCGCCGGACGTCTCTGCGGTGCATGGGCCAGTCGTCCGCGTTGGGCGCCCCATCGCGCAGAGAGACTCCGTAGGCCGCCCCCTTTTCCAGCGGATGAGCCGCAGCCGGCTTGGCGTCATCCCGGGTCGACGGCCTGACCGGGGCGTACGACAGCAACCCGCGCAGGCACGGATAGCAGCCGCAGTCCTTGGGGAAGGTGTACATGAGCCCGTTGGCGGGCAGGGCCAGGAGGAACTTGCACGGCCCCCGCGTGAACATGCTGTTGAGATACGTGCCGCTCTCGGTGTCGACGAGGCTCATGCGGGTGTCGATGATGAAGAAACGCTCGGTCGCCAGCGGGAAGTTGCACTGTCCGTCGAGGATCCGCTTTCCGCTGATGTTCGATGGCAGCTTGCCGGGGGCCTTGAAGAGCTGCCTCGGACGCCCGGTCGCCGGGTCCAGGCCCTGCCATTGCCGGCCCTGTCCGACCCAGACCGCATCCCGCAGCCCGTAGACCTGCGCCGTCTTCCCGAACGCCTGGGACCATCGGACGGTGCCTTCGGCGGCGGCCAGGGCGTACAGTTGGCCGTCCGCGACGACGAGCAGGCTCTGCCGGTAGCAGGACTGCAAGTGGATTGGCCCCTTGGCGGCGGGGAACAGCTCGGCGATCTTCCGGTTCCACTTCTCCTTGCCCGTCCTCAGGTCCACGGCCACCAGGTTGACCGGCGTCTTGCTGCCGGCGAGCTCCTGGAAGAACACCGCCCCTTCCGCCGCCACGATGAAGGTGCTTGTCCAGACGTTCCCCGCCCGGAAGTACCCCCCGTTCCGCGCCCACAGCAGCTTGCCGCTTTCCGCGTCCACGGCGCGGACCTCGCTGCCCTTGATGAGCAGGAGCGTCCCGTCGGTTTGAAGCACGTGGCTGGGCGAGGGATGTTCATCATAGCTCATCAGCTCCTTGCCGGTGTCTCCGTCCAGTGCCTTCAGCGGCTGGCCGGGCTTGAGAACGACGAACAGGCGGTCCTCCGCCGCCACCATGGCCCCGATCGGCAGGTCCGCGGCGTAAGAGTATTGCGTCTTGTGGGCATCCACCTGCCGCTCCCAGAGGAGCTTGCCGTTGCAGGCGTCGCGCGCGGTCAGGTAGAAGCGCCCGATCACTCCGAGCGTCAACGGGCGGTGCATCAGGACATAAAAGAGGCGTCCCCCGGCCGACACCGCCCCGTCGGGCCCGCGATGGTGCCCCCACAGCGGCGGGGCGATCCACTGAAGCTGCTGCGCCGGCCCGGCGATCAGGTCACGGGAGACGGGATTGCCGTCCGGGGCGTGCCGGGGGTGCGACCAGTCGTCCATTTCCGCGGGGCGAGGCTTCCGGAGCACGGCCCAGACGCCGCCTTGCCTGCGGACGGGGAAGTCTTTGATCCCGGCGGCCGAGAGCCCTTCTCGCAGAGCCTCTTCCGTTACCTTGGCGTTTGCATCGCCCACGCAGGCCACCCCGTTGGGCACCAGCACGCGCAGGATCTCGGAGGGCCGGAGGCCTTGCCCCTGCAGTCGAGCGAAGTCGTCGATGACAACCACATTCAGGAGGTTCTCGGCATACGGCAGATCCCTGAACGACGACCGGTCCACCGCGGCTCGATCGTACAGTCCTTGGCCTTGCAGAAATGCCCGCGCCTTGTCCACGGCCGCCTGATCGTCCTCCAGCCCGTGGACGTAGACGTTGCCCTGGCGGGCAAGCTCCGCCATCAGGCGTCCGTCCCCGCATCCGAGGTGGGCCCAGATGCCCGTCCTGGCCCCACTGCCGCGGAGCATCTCCGCGACGGGACTGCGGGCCTCCTCGGCACGGGCCGGATGGGCGGCCATGGCCATCAGGAGCAGCAGGAACACGCTCTGGGGGCAGCGCGCACGTGGTCGGCGGTTCATGATCGGATTACCTTGTCGAAGCAGCGGCCCGCGCCACATCCGGGCGGCCTGGAGTCCACGATCGTCGTGAGCCGTTCTGACGATTCTATCACCGGCCGGCGGGTCCGTAAGCACCTAACTCCCGAGTGAGGGCTCCCTGTTCCTTCTTGTCCCCGGGCGCTCCCGGCCGTATGGTTCGCGCATGCCGCGGGGTGCGCGGCAGGTGCGATCGGGAGACTGCACATGAAGCGTGTCTTCGTCGACAGCCGGGATGAGATGGAGCAGATCCTTCGCGAGGAAGGTCTTGGCCTGCTGGGGATGACCAGCGACCGGGGCGCCTACGTGGTCCCGCTCAACTACGGGTATGTGGACGGGCGCATCCTTTTCCACTGCGCCCTGGAGGGCCGCAAGCTGGACTGCATCCGCGCCGACCCGGCCGTGTGTTTCACGGTGGCGAGGCAGACGGGGACCGTTCAGCCGCATTTCGGGACGGAGTGCCACGTCGATAACGACAGCGTCATCTGCCTGGGGCGGGCGCGGATCGTCGAGGATCCGCAGGAGAAGGCGGCGCTGCTGAACGCCTTCAACCGCTGCTTCCGCCCCGATGCCGCCGACATTCCGGAGGAGAGGATACGCACGTGCGCCGTCGTCGAGATCCGGATCGAGGAGATGACCGGCCGGCGGGAGGTCAACCGCGAGGTCACCTGCTGGCGGCATCGCTTCTGATCGGCGCCGCAGGCCGAGCAACTGCGTTGCTGGCGGGACGGCTGCCTCGAAAATGGGGTGCCCCGGACAAGCCTGCCCCGTTGGGGGCGTTGGTACGTGTTTAGCGGGACGTGGGTGCCACGGGCTGCTTGCAGCCCGTGCGGGCAGGGGGCGGGACGCTCGGCGGGCACCTATCCCCATTCCGCACAGGCTGCAAGCAGCCTGTGGCACCCAGGGTAAGTACCGTGCCTGAAAACGAATACCATGTCGGTAAACACGTACAGGCGTTGTCTGCCCCCAACAGGGCAGGCTTGTCCGGCGCCGCTGGGCCACGCCTGCAGGCCGGACAAGCCAAAAAGCGGCCCCAACGGGACAAGCTTGTCCGGGGCACCCGACGGGAGCTGGTGTTCTCATCCTCTGCGGGTGCGCCGAAGGCCCCTGATGAACCGCCTCGAGAATGGGGGTGCCCCGGACAAGGTGTCGTTTACCTTGTCCGGCG
>DASRZG010000226.1:0-5693 GCA_035686585.1 Phycisphaerae bacterium | reverse complement strand
CCGCGTTCTGCAGCAACTGCCGCCTCAAGAGCCAACTCGTCCAGCGGGCCTGTTTGAGAAGATGCATCCTTCGCCGCCGCAGGAGATTCAGGAATCGCCGCCCTGATGGCGGGTTGCAAATGGGCGAAAACGGGGACGGAGCACTTATTTCTCCGCTGCTCACACCGCGTCAGTCACAACGTGCTCCGTCCCCTTGTTCTGCCTGTTGGCGAGTCGTCCTTCATGATGCCCTTGGCGCCGCGGCCCCGATCAGGGCCGCGAGCACACAGACGTGCGTGCCTTCAGCAACATAAGTTGAACCCTGTTGTTCGCGGTTCCGCCCCCCATTTCTCCCGCCGGCACGTGGAGGAACTTCATCCACGTCCGGCTCGTGCACGTCCAGACCACCCGCGGGGCGTCCGGCCCACACGCGTCGCCGCCGGGGCCAAAGGGTGTTTACACGCCCTGCTCGCGGACATCTTCTATGTATGTACTTATTTTATAAATAGTTATGTGAGGTATTTGCATTCGGCGGACCTTGGTAACACCCCCCGCGCGGCCGGGGTGCGGTCTCCCCGGCCTGTCACCGCCGAATGGTGGGCGAGGCCCCCCTGAAGTCGCCGCCAGAGGCGGGGGGGTGTTTACACGGTCTGCGGGAAACAGGGCGTGTATTGGCATAAGTTATTATTTTCAATGGTGTTATGCTTGTTTCTGGGGTGTTTACATTCCGCCTTCTTGTAAACACCCCCATCCCCGTGGGGGAGGAACCCGGCGGATGCAAAAAACGGCGAGAGCTGCCATGCGGGTCGCCGCTGAACGGCCCGGGGGTGTTTACAAGGTCTGGGGGGAAACAGGCGGGAACAATCACAATAGATTACAAAACAATAGGTTGCGAGGTATTGCGGGGTGTTTACATTCCCGTGTTTTGTAAACACCCCCCGTGGGAAGGGGCGGGCAGGCGAATGGCGGGCGACGGCGTGTACGGTGGCAATGGCGAGGGTGGGAAGGGTGGCGGAGCACACCCGGGCTGAGGAACATCGTCGCGTGCGCCAAGACAGAGCCGGTCGGGTTGCCTTTTGGCATTGTTGATATCCCCTCCGTGCCCGAAAATGCCCGCATGAGAACCCTCATCATCCTCGGGTGCATCGGGCTGTCGCTGCCGGCCGGCGCCGCAGCCGCGACGGCGGATCCCAAGACCGTCCTGGACACCCTCCGCAAGGAGCATCCCCGTCTGATTCTGACGGACGAGCGGCTGGCCGAGATCAAGGCCCGGCGGGCGGCGGACCCGCTGCTGGAGCGGTTCATCGCCGACGCCCTCACCGCCGCCGACAAGGCGATCAAAAAGCCCCCGCTGGTCTATGAGAAGAGAGGCCCGCGCCTGCTGCACGTCAGCAGGGACTGCCTGGACAGGACCTACGCGCTGGCCCTGGCGTGGCGGCTGACGGGGCAGGACAAGTACGCCTCGGCCGCGCGGGCCAACCTGCTGGCGGTTTGCGCATTCCCGGACTGGAACCCCTCGCACTTCCTGGATACGGCCGAGATGTCCCACGCGGTGGGGATCGGGTACGACTGGCTGTACGAGTGGCTCGACGAGCCGACGCGGGCGAAGATTCGCGCCGGTCTGATCCGCCACGGAATGGAGGCGGGGCTGAAGGTCTATGGCTCCAAAGGCTGGTGGGTGACGTCCGCCTTCAACTGGAACCAGGTGTGCAACGGCGGGCTGGTGGCGGGCGCCCTGGCGATCGCCGACACCGACCCGCAGTACGCCCGCCGGATCGTCCCCGCGGCCGTCGACTCGCTGCCGACGGCCCTGACCAGCTACGCCCCGGACGGGGCCTGGGGCGAGGGACCCGGGTACTGGCACTACGCCACCCGCTACACCTGCTACGCCCTGTGCGCCATGGAAACGGCCCTGGGGACCGACTTCGGCCTGTCCACCGCCTACGGCCTGTCCGAGTCCGGGCTGTTCCCCATCCTCACCTCCGGGCCCGCGCCCGAGCGGTACTACCTCAACTTCGCCGACAGCGGCGAGCGGGCCCGCCGCCGGTCCATGCCCTGCCTGTTCTACCTCGCCCGCAAGTACAACCAGCCGGTCTTCGCCGCGGCAGAGCATGACATCCTCGCCGATGGAAAGGCGGGGCCCGAGCACGTGATCTGGTACGTCCCCAAGCCACCGGCAGGGACGCTCGACCTGCCGCTGGACCGGCACTTCCGCGGGCGCGTGGAGACGGCCGTGTTCCGAACCGGCTGGTCCGATCCCGACGCCGCCTTCCTGGGCGTCAAGGCCGGCTACAACCAGGTCAACCACGGGCACCTGGACCTGGGCAACTTCGAGTTCGACGCCCTCGGCGTCCGCTGGGCCCGCGACCTGGGATCGGACGACTACAACCTGCCCGGCTACTGGGACAGCAAGCCCGGCGGCAGGCGGTGGACGTATTACCGGCTCAACTCCGCCAGCCACAACGTGCCCATGCTGGACGGCAAGGACCAGGACGCACGGGGCACCGCCCGCATCGTCCAGTTCACCTCGACCCCCCAGCGCGGGCTGGCGGTGGTCGACGTGACGAGCGCTTATGCCCCGCTGGCCCGGTCCGCCCGGCGCGGCGTGGCCCTGCTCCGCGAACGCAAGGCGATGCTCGTCCAGGATGAGTTCGACCTGCCCGCCGCGCACCGGATCCAATGGGGCATGACCACCGACGCGGATATCGACGTCAGCCGCCCCGGCCAGGCGATACTGGCGCTGAAGGGCAAGCAGCTTCACGCGACCGTGCTGTCGCCGAAAGGCGCGACCTTCACCGTCGCCTCGGCCGAGCAGAAGCCCCCGCAGAAGCCCAACCGCGGCGTCAACCGTCTGCTCGTCCGCGTGGACGCCGCCGCCGGGAAGGCAACGATCGCCGTGCTGCTGGAGCCGATCGCCAAGGAAGGCCCGGCGGCGACCGGGGCGGTCGTGCCCCTGAATCGCTGGTGAAGGGGATTTCCCGCTGGCGGGACGGCGGGGCCGGCCTCTACAATGCCCGGCCAAACCCTGCCAGCGAAGGAGGCGATTGCATGCCGGATAGACCCACCAAGGTCGGCATTATCGGATGCGGGAAGATCAGCGGAATCTACCTGAAGAACTGCCAGCAGGTCTTCCGCGACGTGGAGGTGGCGGCGTGCGCCGACATGATCCACGATCGGGCCATCGCCCAGGCCAAGGAGTATCACGTGGCGGCAGCTTGCAGCGTGGAGGAGCTGCTGGCGGACCCGGCCATCGAGATCGTGCTGAACCTGACGATCCCCAACGCCCACGCCTCGGTCGCCCAGGCCGCGGTGGCGGCGGGCAAGAACGTCCACAACGAGAAGCCCCTGACCATCACCCGCACCGAGGGCAAGGCGCTGCTGTCGGCCGCGAAGGCCAAGGGCGTCCGGGTGGGCTGTGCGCCGGACACCTTTTTGGGCGCCGGCCACCAGACCTGCCGCAAGCTGATCGACGACGGCGCCATCGGCGAGCCCGTCGCGGCCGTCGCCTTTATGCTCTGCCACGGGCACGAGAGCTGGCACCCGGACCCGGAGTTCTACTACAAGGCCGGCGGCGGGCCGATGTTCGACATGGGCCCGTACTACCTGACCGCGCTGGTGAACATGATCGGCCCGGTGCGGCGGGTGACCGGCTCGGCCCGGGCCAGCTTCCCCGAGCGGCTGATCACCTCCGAGCCGAAGAAGGGCACGAAGATCACCGTGGACGTCCCCACCCACGTCGCCGGTGTGCTGGACTTCGCCAACGGGGCGGTGGGCACCATCGTCACCAGCTTCGACGTGTGGGCCCACAGCCTGCCGCGGATCGAAGTGTACGGCACCGAGGGCAGCCTGTCCGTGCCCGACCCCAACAGCTTCGGCGGGCCGGTCAAGATCCGCAAGCCCGGCGAGAAGGAGTGGGCCGACGTCCCCCACACCCACGGCTACGCCGAGAACAGCCGGGGCATCGGCGTGGCCGACATGGCCTGCGCCCTCCGCTCGGGCCGGCCGCACCGCACCAACGGCCGGCTCGCCTACCACGTGCTGGACATCATGCACGCCGTCCACGACGCCTCGCGCGAAGGCAGGCACATCGAGCTGGAAAGCACCTGCCAGCGGCCCGCGCCGCTCCCGCAGGGACTGGCGGCGGGCGCGTTAGACGAGTAACGAACAACGACAATATCGAATCTCGAATATCGAACGCCGAACTCCGAAGTGAGATCCGCCCCCCACTTCGATATTCATGATTCGATATTCGACATTCGATATTTGCTGTTCGCAACGCCTCTGACGAAGAGCGCCCTTCGAGAGGAACCGCCGTGATTCTGGAAACGGACCAGCGTGTGAACTACGCGAAATGGCAAGCCTCCAGCCCATCCTGCAACGGGGCTTAGGTGCCCGGTTCGGCTTGCCATTTTGCGTTGTTGGTTCTCAACCCTACCCGATCGCGCACTTCCACAAGTAGCACCCGCGCTCGGGGTTGTCCGTCTCCCCCACGTACAGGTCGCGGCCCCGCAGGCAGCAGTCGTGGGTGCGGAAGCAGGCGGAATCGCTCCGCTCGTCGCGGATGTCGCCGAGGACCTCCGACCGGCCCGTCTTGCGGTCGTAGACGAACCCGATGCACGCCCGGTCGGCCCCGCCGGCGCCGAACAGCAGCCCGTCCTCCCCGGCCGCCAGCGCCGGCAGCCGCGTGCCCGGCATCGGCTTGGTGAGGTACTCCAGCCGGTCCGTCCGCCAGTCGAGCCGGTACAGCTCGCCGCTCTCATGGCCGATGTAGAGGTACCCGTCGCCGCCGTCGATCATCGCGTCGATGGGACCCGCCCCGGCGTACATCAGGCTCCGGCACGGGGTGGAAAAGCCCTGATCCAGGAAGCGGATCCTGCCCGCCTGCGGCTCCCATCGGAACAGCTTGTGCTCCCCCCGCCTCCCCAGCCACGTGCCCCAGTACCCGCCGTCGGGATCGACCGCCGCGATGTGGCTGATCGAGCCGACGTAGCGGCTGTAGACCACCTCGCGCGTCTGGAGCGAGAAGGCGAAGAACGTGAAGGCGGGGTAGGCCATGCCGTAGATCATCTTCCGCCGCCAGTCCAGCGAGATGGTCTGGATGTACAGGTGCGGAACGGGCACGCCGAGGACCTCGATCTCGCCGGTGGCCGGATCGAGCTTGAACAGCTTGCCGCCCGGCGCCTCGGCCATCTCGGCCAGGCTCGACAGGCTGCTGGTGGCGCCGTAGACGCACCCGTCGGGCGCCACGTCGAGGCTGCGGTGTATCTTGATCTCGTTCGGCTCGGCCACCGAGGCGTAGTTCATCGACGCGAAGGCGCCGGTGGCCGGATCGTAGGAATGGAGCAGATCGTTGACGAAGTTGGTGGTCCCGCAGAAGATCCTGCCCGCCGGCTCCGCCCACGCCAGCGAGGTGAAGGCGTAATACCTGCTCCGCTCCCGCTCCCAGCCGGCGACGGCTTCGGGGTCCTCGTCCAGGTCGGCGCGGCTGCGGCGGCGGCAGTCGGCGAAACGCAACGGGTCGATTCGGGTGAATTTCACGGCCGGCTCCTGCGGCGGGGCACGCCGGCCCCGCCTGGGCCGGATCATACGCGGAGCCTCTCCCCTTCGGCAAGCCGCCCGGGGGCGACCGCCGCGATTCGTGGCCGTTACCTGGTCTGGCGCTACGGGTTGGTCGTGCCGGCTGGGGACGGATGCCTGGCGTGCTGCCTGGCGGC
>DASRZG010000225.1:0-4431 GCA_035686585.1 Phycisphaerae bacterium | reverse complement strand
CAGGTCGCCGTCCAGGCCCGTCGATTCCACCTCCCACTCCCTCAGCCTGGCAAAGCCGTGGTGCGGCGAATCGGCGGCAGGGCCCGTGGAGCCGAACCACGGGAAGCACACCGGCACGCCCCCGCGGACGGGCTTGCCCGGCTCGAACCAGCTCCGCCGGCTCATCCACAGCACCGGCTCGCCCCCCGCCGGCCGGTAGCCCGTCACGTGCGCCCCGTGCAGCAGCACGGTGGCCGTCCCGCCGGGCGCGGTGACCGACGCCTGCGCCAGCCCCCCTGGCCCCGGGGCGAACTCCACGACGCCATCGATGCCGAAATGGTAATTGAGTTCATCCAGTTCCATCCACGTCTCTCCTTGTTGCAGGCACAGGGGAGTAATATCGAATATCGAACGCCGAATGTCGAACGTCGAAGGAACATCACCCGCCGGCCGCGAGCACTTCGACATTCAGGATTCGGCGTTCGCTATTCGACATTCGTCGTTGCCGTTTTCAACCCTTCACCGCCCCGAGCTGGATTCCCCGCACCAGGTACTTCTGGAGGACCACGAACAGCAGGACCAGCGGCAGGATGGTCATGGCGGCGGCGGCGAGGATCAGGTGGGTCTCCTGCGTCTGGGAGTTGTCGAAGAACAGCAGGCCCACCTGGAGGGTGTACTTGTGCTGGGTCCGCAGCATCACCAGCGGCCAGAAGAAGCTCTTGTAGGTGCCCAGGAACGTGAAGATGCACAGCACGATCAGCCCCGGCCGGGTCAGCGGCAGGATGACCTCCCAGAACACCTGCCACTTGCCCGCCCCGTCGATCATGGCGGCCTCGTCCAGGCTGGTGGGGATGGTCAGCATGAACTGGCGGAGCAGGAAGGTGCCGAAGGCGCTGAACGCGGCCGGGACGATCAGACCGGCGTAGCTGTCCACCCAGCCCAGGCGCATCATGATCTGGTAGTTGGGGATCATCAGCACCAGCCCGGGGATCATCATCGTTCCCAGGTACAGCAGGAAGACCTTGTCCCGCCCGCGCCACCGGAGCCGGCTGAAGGCGAAGGCGGCCATGGCGCTGGTCAGGCACTGGGCCAGCGTCACCCAGGCGGCGACGAACAGACTGTTGAAGTAGTACCGCACGAAGGCGGAGCGGGTGAGGTAGTCCCGGGCGGTCCAGCTTCCGGCGGGGTCCGGCTCGCCGCGGTCCCGGGCGGTCTTGGACGGGTCCAGCGAGCCGTAGTGGAGCTTGCGGAACACCTGGGGGTAGTTGCCGGGCTGCCATTGCCTCGGCGTCCAGTGGGTCTGCTCGATCTCGGCCTTGGGCTTGAAGCTGGCCAGCATCATCCACACGAACGGCATGGCCATGCACGCCGCCAGCATCAGCAGGAACACGTGGCTGGTGACCATCGTCGCCAGCCCGCGGGCCAGCCGCCGGCGATAGGGGAGATCAGTCATTGATGTACCGGCTCCCGAAACGGTAGTTCAGCACGGTCAGCCCGAAGATCATCGCGAACATCACCCACGCCACGGCCGAGGCGTAGCCCAGCCGGCCGGTCTCGAAGCCCTGGTTGTAGACGTAGTACGCCAGGGTGGTGGTGGCCTCGAACGGCCCGCCGCCGGTCATGGTCCGCGCCACCTCGAACCCGCCCTGGAGCCCGCCGATGAAGGCCATGATCACGATGAAGAACGTGGTCGGCGCCAGTTGAGGCCAGGTGACGTGGCGGAACCGCCCCCAGCCCCCGGCGCCGTCCACCTCGGCGGCCTCGTACAGCTCGGGCGGGATGTTGCTGATCCCGGCGATGTACAGCAGCATGTTGTTGGACCCCACCGCCGCCCACAGGCCCATGATCATGATCGCCGGCTTGGCCCAGTGCACGTCGTTGAGCCACTTGGGCGGCATCAGCCCGTCGGCCGACCAGCCCGGCAGGCGCCACAGCACCACACCCACCCCCCACGCGATCAATCCGCCGGCGCCCAGGATGCCCAGGCCCAGCAGGAACGATCCGGCCCCCGTATCGCCCTCGGCCGCGGAGCGGACCAGCCGGACCGCCAGCCACAGCAGCCCCGCCCCGGCCGCCACCCACAGGGCAACGCCCACCCCCTGCCACAGCGCCGCCGGCGTGCCCGTCACCGCCCGCGCCAACCCGCCCAGGACGGGCTCCAGGGCGGCGTTGATCGGGCCCCGCAGGGGGTTGTACATCTGCTTCCACAGCAGGTACACCGCCACGCCGGAGGTGAAGTGCGGCAGGTAGAACAGCGTCCGGTAGACCACCGAACCCGTGGTGAACCCCAGCGCCAGCACCCCGCCGCCCGCCACCGCCAGCACCAGGGGCACGTTCCCCAGGCCCATCGACCGCAGCAGGATTCCCAACCCCAGCGACACCCCCAGGCTGAGCAGTCCCAGGCGGCGGCGGGCGGCGCGGTCGCGGCCGCGGAGCGGGCGGGTCAGCATCACCGCCAGCAGCAGCGATCCGCCGATGCCGACCGGGATCCCGATCATCAGGAACAGCGTGTTGCCCAGGTACTTCCAGAACTCCGGCGCGGTGAGCATCTCGACGAAGTTCTCCAGCCAGATCCACCGCACCGGCTCGTCGCGGAAGCGGTTGTGCAGCGACAGGTCCCAGTTGGTGAACGCCATCACCACCGAGAAGGCCACCGGAAAGGCCACGAAGGCCGCAAAGCCGATGAAGTTGGGGCCCAGGAACAGGCACGCCGGCAGGAGGTCGCTCCGCTTGCGGCTCATTTACCCGCCTCCCTGAGCCGGCGGATGACGGGGTTGGCGATCCACTCCAGCGGCACCGCCTTGCCGGCGGCCTGGAGGGCGTCAATCTTCCCCTGCAGCTCCAGGGCCTCGTGGTATCTGCCCTGCAGGGCGGGATCGCGCTGGACGGCCCGTCCCAGCTCCAGGTTGATCCGGGCGGTCAGCTCGCGCATGCCTTTCTCGACCGTCACCTGCCCGTTGGCGATGCCCTCCTGCCACTTGCGCACCTCCCGGTCGACGACCGGGGGCAGCAGGAACGGGCTGTACTCCCTGCCCACCCCGTGGTCGGTGACGGCGCGGCGGAACTTGTCGTGGATGGAGTAGTCCGGGCCCCACTCGTCGGGGTATTCCGGCGGGCGGAAGAAGGCGGTGTTGAGGGGGCGGCGGTCCGGGTCGATCAATCCGGGGTTGGGCGGCAGGGCGTCGGCGTCGTGGACGATCAGGTCGTTGTAGGCCGCGCTGGCCAAGTACTGCTGGAACCGGGCCACCAGGGCCGGGTCGGCGCTGGCGGCGTTGATCCCCGCCGACCGGCTCGTCACCGGCTGCATCGGCATGACCTTGTGCGGCAGCAGGGCCACGTCCGCCTTGAAGCCCTCGTAGTCCTTCCGCAGCGTCACCAGGCACCACCGGCCCACCTGGTGGGCGACCGCCTGCTCATTGCCCAGCCACTTGACCCGGGGCCCCCAGCCGCCTTCGGTGGCGGCGGCCTCGTCCACCGGCGTGGGCATCACCCGGTGCCGGAACATCAGGTCGAAGTAGAATTGCGTCGCCTCGATCGCCTCGGGGCGGTCCAGGACGCACCGGGTCATCGTCTCGTTGAAGATGCTCGCCCCGTTGCCCGCCCAGAGATACTCGGCCCCGAAGGGCATGATGGCGAACCGCGTGACCCTGCCCCGCGCGTCCACCTTCCGGACGGCCTGGCACCAGGTGAGGAACTCCTCCCAGGTCCAGTCGTACTTGGGCAGGGGCAGGTGCTCGCGCTCCAGCAGGCCGCGGTTGATCACCAGCGGCCAGCCGGTGACGTTGCAGGGGAAGGTGTACTGGCGCCCGTCGACGCAGATCTCCTCGCGGACGGCCGGGTACGTCCGGGACAGGCCGAACCCGTAGGCCGGGTCGTTGGCCAGGTCGGTCAGGTCCAGCAGCACCCCGCTGGCGACGTACTGGCGGAGCTGCAGGCCCGTGTACACGTCGATGATGGGGCTGCCGACGCCGCTGGCGGACTGGATGATGACCTTCATCTGCCCCGTGTTGTTGCTGTCCAGCTCCAGGTCGACCGGCGGGTAGCCGTTCTCGACCATCCAGGCCTCGAACCGGCGGATCTGCCCGTCGCGGGCCTGGTTGGCGTCGGTGGTCCAGTGCAGGATGGGCACGTCGCTGCGCCGGTCCGGCAGCGTCAGGACCGCCACGGCCGTCCATCCGGCCATCGCCGCCAGCAAGGTTGCGAATACCGCCTTCACGCCGACCCTCTTCGCCCGGGCGGGGCCCCGCGCCCCGACTCGGCCGATAGTGTACCCGCCTCGCCCATCTGCCGCAAATCCGTGACGTGGGTAGCGCCTCGACTCCTTCCCAGTCGCGGTCGCGCCCCACAGTCCAGACCCCCGCGGGACAAGCCGGCAACGCTCCAACGGGACAAGCTTGCGGATTGGCAACTGCGCGGCTTTCACCGGGGGGTGTTTACAAAACCTCGAAATGT
>DASRZG010000224.1:0-7600 GCA_035686585.1 Phycisphaerae bacterium | reverse complement strand
TCGACATACGGATGCCCACCCGGGCCGTTGGCTGAGTTGGCTGGAGCGGCCCGGCGGGCAGGTCACTGGTTTTCGACATACGGATGCCCACCCGGGCCGTTGGCTGAGTTGGCTGGAGCGGCCCGGCGGGCAGGTCACTGGTTTTCGACATACGGATGCCCACCCGGGCCGTTAGCTCAGTTGGCTAGAGCGCCTGCTCGACACGCAGGAGGGCACTGGTTCAAGTCCAGTACGGCCCATTTGTAAGGCTAGAGCGGCCCGACGGGCAGGGCACTGGTTCAAGTCCAGTACGGCCCATTTGCAAGGCTAGAGCGGCCCGACGGGCAGGTCACTGGTTCAAGTCCAGTACGGCCCATTCATGGGGTTCTTCGTCTACATCCTCCGCTCTGAGCGGGATGGGAGTCTGTACGTCGGGCACACCAACAACCTGCCTCGTCGGTTTGCCCAGCACAACGACCCCCGCAGCAACAGCTACACCGCCAAGCGGGGGCCCTGGATGCTCGTCCACAGCGAGATACATCCCAACCGTTCCGCCGCCAGTATCAGGGAGCGGTTCCTCAAGTCCGTCGCCGGCTCCCGGGAGAAGAGACGCCTCGCCGCCGACGGAACCCGAGCCGAGCAAGGCTAGAGCGGCCCGACGGGCAGGTCACTGGTTCAAGTCCAGTACGGCCCATTTGTAAAAGCGGCCCCGCAAGCGGGTCAGTCGGCAAGCTCCTCGCAACGTCGCACGTACCGGTCGATGTCGAACTTCCTCTCCAGGCCGCTGGCGGCCATGTAGCGGACGTTGCCGAACACGGCACGCGACGCCCACGGGCGATCGTGCTGGCCGAAGCACCAGGCGACGTTGGCGTAGGACAGCGGGTCGCGGCCGTCGAGGAAGTAGCGGTTGTTCAGCGCCAGCGTCACGCGGAAGGCGGTCCGGGGCGAGCGGGTCCACTCGATGATCTTCTTGCCCCAGTACATCCGCATGTAGCCGTGCATCTTGCCCGTGACGACCATCTCCCGCATGGCGGCGTTCCAGTACGGGTCGTGGGTGTCGGCCTCCTCCAGTTGCCGGCGGGTGTAGACGTACGGGCGCCGATCGGACTGATGCCGGCGGAGGGTGGCCCGGGCCCAGGCGGGCAGGCCGGTGTAGGAATCGTACCCCCGGCTGTACAGGACGTGGTTGATCCCCAACTCGCGCCAGACGAGCAACTGGTCGAGGTAGGCGTTCTTGTTCGCCCGTTTCACGCCGCGGGCGGCGCGGACGGCCAAGGCGATCTCCAGCGGGGAGATCTGGCCGAAGTGCAGATACGGACTCATGTTCGACTGCACATCCTCGGCCGGGTCGTTGCGGAGGCGGTCGTACTTGCCCAGGCGGTTGTGCAGGAATTCGCCCAGCAGCGCCCTCGCCCGGCTCGCCCCGCCGACGTAATGCCGCACCCGGCCCACGCTACGGTCGATCTTCAGGCCGGCCAGCACGGCGTTCACGTCGGAAACGTCCATCGATTCCAGCTTCAACCCGAGCGAGTCCCGCCGTGGGATCGTCTCCGACAGCGGCACGAGGAACCGGTCCCACAGCTCTGTCACCCGGCTGCGGAGGCTTCGGACGGCGTATAGGTCCTTGTCGGCGGCGGTCTCGGCCGGGACGACCACGTCGGACTCGACCCGGATCACGGGGCACTTGGCCTTCCTGGCCAACTCCCGCCTCCACTGGCGCTGGTGGCGAAGGTAGCCGCGGTCGGCGACCACCAGGGCCGCGTCCGCGGCAAGGCGTGCAGCGACGGACGGCGGCCGGCCGCCCTGGACGATCAGGGCGATGCCGCGGTTCGCCAACTCCCTCGCCGTCCCGGCCAGCCCTTCGAGCATGAAGGCAAAGTGCCGCTCGTTGGCCTCGGGGTAATCGGCCGTCAGGCCGAAGGCGGCGACAACGGGCAGGTTCATCTCGTTGGCCCGGCGGATGGCGAACTCCAGCGCGTGGTTGCACCCCGCCCGCTGGGAGGCCTGCATCCAGTACAGCACATACCTCCCCGCCCGCCCCGCGCGGGTGTTCAGCGTCCTGATACGTTCCGGGTGGATCATCCCCGTCTCCCGTCGGTCAGATCGGCGAGGGGGAAGGTGGAGCATGAGCGGGAGGGGGCGCCCCCGAGGCGAACCAACGTGCGTCCGCGGTCGTTTAGCGGCGGTCGGGACGACCGCCTTCGAGATCGCCGTGCCGGCGACCGCTAAACGAAGTGCGGATTCGTCCGCTCACACCCCGCCGCCATCGCGTGCTCCATCCGCATGGCCCGCCGCCCGGCGCCGGTGAGTCGGTACACGCTGCGGGTTCGGGTCATCCAGCCCTCGTCCACCATCCACCGGCGGATGTGGGCGTGGTCCATGCCCACCCCGCTGATAAGCTTGTTCAGCTCCCACTCGCCGAAGGGCCGGTCCTCCGGCAACTGCCCCGCCGCCACGCCCAGCCAGTGCTCGCGCTTCGCGTTGATCCAGGGCCGCCACCGGGCCACTTCAGGATGGGCCTGGTGATACGCCCTCGCCCGGCGGCTCAGCTCGCTCTGAGCCGCCCGCCGCTCCTGCTCGGCGACCTTGGCCTGCACTCGGCGGCGTTCATCGGCAAGGGAGATCCGCCACGGGCCGGCCCGACCCGACATGTTCGCGCGCTCCAGGGCAGCCAGGACCCTCTCGCGCACGGCATCCATCGCGGCGATCATCCCAGCGAACTCTTCCTCCGTCGCCAGCATGCCCGCGTCATACGGGGCCGTGTCCCGGCCGAAGGCTTCGTCCCAGAACCGCTCGCCCATCAGCATCCTCTGGATCATCAGCGCCCCTTCGGCGGCGGATCGCACCGCCGCCTCGGGCCGGGCCAGAGCCTCGACCATCGGCCCGACGCGGCCCGGCGTCAGCCGCCAGCCCAGCGAACGTGCCGCCGCTGCTGCCAGGGATGGATCGTCGCACCGCGAGAATCGCACCAACGCAGCCAAGGCCACGTCGTCATCGAAGTATCCCAGCGCCCCCGCGGCTGCGAGCCGGACGGGCCGGTCCGGATGGTCCGCCAGGGCGGCGACCTTCACGCCCAGGCCGGCAAAGGCCTCCCGATCGACCCGCGACGGGTGGGCGATGCGGTCGGGCCTGAGCAGGAGGGTGAACTCCGGGCTGTCCTCGGGCCCGCGGCCCCGCAGGGACAGGACGCCGTTGCGGAACGCCTCGCCGATGGCCTCGGCCAGCTTCAGGGCCGTTACGATCCGGTCCGGGTCGTCGGAGTCCATCCAAGGCATGACGTGGCGGCAGCCGGCGGTGCCGAAGGCGGCGAAGGCACGCGACAGGTACACGTCCAGCTTACCCTTTCGCGTCCCGGCCGCCAGCAGCTCGGCCAGTCGGTCCACGGCATCATAACCGAAAGCTAACAAGAGCCTTACATAGTGGAGTGCATCGAGGGCGAACCGTTTCAGCAAATGCTTGGGGCACAATCCTTTCAGCAGATTGGCCCGGCGGATCAGGTCGGTCAGCAGGCGGACCTTCCGCTCGTCCGACAGGCCGGAGTCGTGCACGGCCTCCAGGACCAGGTACACCCCCTTGCCGTCGGCGGTCGCGGGCATCGCCGCCAGGGCGTTGAGGCGGACGCGCTCGTCGTCGCCGGTGGCCATGGCCACCGCCTGGTTGGCCCCGGCCAGGTCGAGCTTGCTGACCATCCGCATGGCCGCCAGGCGGGTGTCGGCGTCGCCGGCGCCGGCGATCAGGTCGGCGAGACGTTGGAGGTTGCGTCCGAACAGCACCTCCAGCCGCCGCTCGGCCTCTTCCAGCGGCTCCTTTTTCGCCCCGGTGCCGACGATCTCCACCAGCCGGCGGATCTCCGCGTCGATCGAGTCGTCAAAGTCATCTCCGGGCGTGTGCTCGGCAAGTGTGCGGGCCGTCATGTCAATCACCTTGTCCTTCAGCTCCCGGCGGGCGCGCCGCAGCCTGCTCTCCACGGCCTTGGCGCTGACGCCGAGAAACTCGCCGCACTCCCGATGGGTCAGCCCGTCGCAGTACCGCAGCGTCAAGGCCTCGGCCGACCTGGGCGACAGGCGCGACAGCGCCGCCAGCACGGCCTCGTCCGCGCCGGCCTCGCCCGCGGGGGACGAAGGCCGCTCCAGCCGGTCCGCCACACCGCGGTGCAGCCTTTTGTCCCTGCTGAGCTGGCGGAACCAGGACCCGCACAGATTGTCCGCGATCCGCCGCAGCCACCCCGCAAACCGCTCCGGGTCCCGCAGCCGCGGCAGGCACTCGAACGCCCGGACGAACGCCTCCTGCGCCAGGTCGTCCGCCCACGCGAAGTCGCCCACCCGGCTGAGGATGTAGGCGTGCAGCGGGGCCTTGAAGGCCCGGACCAGCGCCGAAAACGCCTCCGCGTCCCCCCCGGCCGCCCGGCGAACCAGTTGTGCGGTGTCCTCACCCATGGTGAATGCTCCGGCCCGCACCGTTTGCGGGCTTCTCAATATAGTCGCTCCAGGGGGGTGCAACCCCCCCGCGGAATCGGGGAAGGTTCGCGAAATGCATCCAGGACGCGGGTGCCCCGGACAAGCGCAGTCCCGATGCCGTTAATCGGGACGGAGCTTGTCCGGCTCCGTCCGCAGGGCCCACCGCCGGACAAGGCAAACAACGCCTTGTCCGGGGCACCCGTGAGGCCCCTCGGACCGCCCGGTGTGGCTTGCATCGCGGAGGGAATCGGGTATCCTCTCGCCGATCCGAGCTGCCGACGAAAGGAGCCTCACCGTGCGACGCGCCGATCCGGACGTGATCTACTCCTACAACTCCGCCGCCAATGCCGTGACCTTCACCGTCCAGCCGGGCGAGGTCTTCCAGGTCGACACCGTGCCCACCTGCGGGCGGCGGTTCGACACCCACACCGGCCAGTACGACGAGAACGCCGAAAGCGGCATCAACGCCTCCACCGGCTGCATCGCCATCGCCGGCGCCAAGCCGGGCCAGGTCGCCGTCGTCCATGTCCTGGAGATCGCCCTGCACGAGTACGGCTTCACCCGCCTGGCCTTCCCCAGCCCGGTCGTGCCGGAACTGGCGGCCAAGGTCCAGTGGGAGGAGCAGTACAAGCCCGTCCGCATCCGCGACGGCTTCGTGGAGTGGTCGGACCGGCTCAAGATCCCCGCCGCACCCATGATCGGCTACGTCGGCCTGGCCCGGCCGAAGGAGGTGCTCTCCCACGCCCACAACGGGCCGTTCGGGGGCAACTTCGACGCCCAGGAGATCACGGCCGGCGCCCGGGTGCACCTGCCGGTGGCGGTCGACGGCGGCCTGCTGCACGTCGGCGACGTCCACGCCGTCCAAGGCGACGGGGAGATCGACTGCGCGGGGGGGATCGAGACGGCCGCGGTCCTGACGCTGAAGGTCGAGCTGGCGGACAAGCCCGACAGCTTCCGCAATCCCCGGATCGAGACGGACGATTTCATCGCCACGACCGGCTTCGCCCGCCCGGCGGAGGTCGCCTTCCGGGCGGCGTTGACCGACCTGATCAACTGGATGGCCGAGGACTTCGGCTTCACCCACGCCGGCGCCCACATGCTGCTGGCCCAGGTGCTCCAGGCCCGCGCCACCCAGTTCGTCAACCCGCTGTACACGTACCTGTGCAAGGTGCGGCGGAAGTACCTGGTGCCGTGAACCCCAGCGCCTGCTCGCCGGGGGCGGGAGAACACGAATCTCACGAATTAAGACGAATTGCACGAATACGGAAAGGGCATGAAATGTGAGTGGGAGGGCGGGGAACGCGGGTGAATGCCAGGCCACAATGTGCGGCAGCGGCGCGCTCCCCTGCGGGTCGCGGCTAAACGAGCAAGCAAGAGGCGCCCGAAAACTACAATTCCCTTCGTGTAATTCGTCTTAATCGGTGTAATTCGTGTCCTCCCTCGCCGCCGTGGCGTAGGAGACCCTGGAGACCGCTGTGAATGAGTTGAGAATCGACGAGCACCGCATGCCGGCAGCCCGGATCGGCCCCGCAAGCCCCCTCGTGCCCTTCTACTATGACACCGCCGAGCTGGTCCGCGTGCGCAGGCCCGGGCCCGGCCTGACCGACGAGGACGTGCGGTACCTCGGCTACGGTTACGTCCACGGCTGCCTGCCCTACCACGTGCAGGACGACTACGACCGAAGCCGCCAGGTCCGCTCGTTCCCCACGGCCGTGCTCGAAAACGACCGGATGAAGGCCACCTTCCTGCTGGGCCTCGGCGGGCGGCTCTGGTCGCTCGTCCATAAGCCCAGCGGCAGGGAGCTGATGCACGTCAACCCCGTCTTCCAGCCGGCGAACCTCGCCCTGCGGAACGCCTGGTTCAGCGGCGGCTCGGAGTGGAACTTCGGCTGGATCGGCCATGGGCCCCACACCTGCTCGCCGCTGTTCGCCGCCCGCGTCGAGGCCGATGACGGCACGGCCGTCCTGCGGATGTGGGAGTGGGAGCGCGTCCGGCAGATGCCCTTCCAGATCGACGCGTGGCTGCCGGACGACGCGGCCGTCCTGCTGGTCCGCGTCCGGCTGATCAACCACCACGACCACGTCGTGCCGGTGTACTGGTGGTCCAACGTCGCCGTGCCCGAGGCCGCCGACACCCGCGTGCTGGCGCCGGCCCATGACTCCTATCAGCTCCGTGAGGAGACGATGGAGTTGCACTCCTACCCCGTCCACGACGGCGTGGACACGAGCTATCCCCTCAACCGCCGCCACAGCGGGGACCGGTTCTTTCGCATCCCGCCCGGCCGGTATCCCTGGATCGCCAGCATCGACGGGCGAGGCCAGGGGTTCTTCCACTCCTCCACCACCCGCCTGAACGGGCGGAAGCTGTGGGTTTTCGGCCACGGGGCCGGCGGGCGGCAGTGGCAGGACTACCTCAACACGCCCGGGCACCCCTACATCGAGATCCAGGGCGGCCTGACGCACACCCAGGCGGAGTGCCTGCCCATGCCGGCCGGGAACTGCTGGGAATGGCTGGAGGCATACGGGGCGCTGGACGTCGATCCGGCCGTCGCCCACGGCAAGGACTGGCCCGCCGCCGTCGCGGCCGCGGAAGACCGCATCTCTGCCGAGATCACGCTGGAGAGGCTGGAGCGGACGCTGGCGGAGTCGGCGTCCATGGCCTCCCGCCCGCCGGCCGAGATGCTCCAGCGCGGCAGCGGCTGGGGGACGCTGGAGCTGCGCCGCCGGAAGCGGACGGGCGAGCCGCCCTTCGGGGAGCCGGCGCTGGTCTTTGACGAGCAGAGCCTGGGCGCCGAGCAGGCCCCCTGGCTGGCCTTGCTGGAGGAGGGCGCCCTGCCGGAGGCGCCGGTGGGCGAGAGGCCCGTGTCCTGGATGACCCAGGACGAGTGGCGCCGGATGCTGACCGACTCGATCGACGCGGGCGCCAGCGACCATTGGCTGGGCTGGCTGCACCTGGGGATCATGCACTTTGCCGGCGGACGGCACGACGAAGCCGCCGTGGCGTGGCGGACGTCGCTGGACCGTGCCCCCAGCGCGTGGGCGTATCGCAACCTGGCCGCCCTGGCGGCGCTGCGGGGCGACGCGGCCGAGGCTGCCCGGCTGTACCCCAAGGCCGTCGAGCTGGCCCCCGGCGAGCCAAGGCTGCTGTTGGAGTGCGGCAAGGCA
>DASRZG010000223.1:0-7079 GCA_035686585.1 Phycisphaerae bacterium | reverse complement strand
CGGCGGGCACCTGCTGCTGGTGGTCCCCTCGCTCGAGTCGGAGCTGTACAGCCAGTTCCGCCTGCTCGAGTGGAACCTGAAGGAGGGCCTCCCCCCGCAACAGGCGGCCGCGGAGGAGACCGAGGCCTTCACCGATCCCGGCGCCTCTCCGCCGATGGGCATCCTCTGCCGCAACGGCGTGCCCACCAAGCACTACCTGCGTGAGGAGCTGGCCGTCACCATCGCCGCCGTCGGGCTGGAGGTGGTCCAGGTCGGCAAGGTCGAGTACCCATGGGACACCGCCTTCGCGGCCCCGCCTTCCTGGATGCGCGAGCCCTATCCGTGGGACTGGATGCTGCTGGCCCGCAAGGGCTGAGGGAAGTCGGAAAAACCGCCCTTTCCCCCGCCGATGCGTTACGATAGCGGGCTGCTTGACCTGGCGCGGGCCCGGTCAGGAAGTATCCGTGCGACGATCAGGAGTGTGCGTTGTGCGCGTTGTGCCGGTAGACGAGCGGTTCTTCCAGGGGGCGGTTTCCTTCGAGCGGGCGGACGGGTGGATCAAGCCCTGGCGACTGCCGTTCGACAAGCTCCGGCTGTTTCCGCCGGATGAGGCAATCGTGCCCCGCGGCGAGATGACCGCGGGGGTGCGCGTGCGGCTGCGGACGGCATCGGCGAAGGTCGGCCTGAAGCTGCTGCCCGCCGAGCAGCACCGGCTGTTCGACCTGGTTATCAACGACGAGATCGTCCAGACGGCCCAGGTCGCCCCGGGGGCGGAGGAGGTCGTCTTCGAGCGGCTCCCCGGCGACGGCGAGCGGGTGGTGGAGATCTGGCTGCCGACCAATCCCGGTGCCGCCGTCCGCGGTGTCATCGCCGACGACGGCGACGTCGAGCCGATAGCCGACGACAGGCCCCGGTGGGTCACCTACGGCAGCAGCATCACCCACTGCGGCACGGCCAACAGCCCGGCGCGGAGCTGGCCGGCGACGGCGGCCCGGGCCCGTGGGCTGAACCTGACCTGCCTGGGCTACGGCGGCAACTGCCACATGGAGCCGATGATCGGCCTGATGATCCGCGACCTGCCCGCCGACGTGATCACGCTGAAGTTGGGCATCAACATGCACGGCGGCACCACCTCGCCGCGGACCTATGCGGCCGGGGCGATCGGGCTGGTGCGGATCATCCGCGAGAAGCACCCGGACATCCCCATTGCCCTGATCAGCCCGATCATCTCCCCGCCCCGCGAGACCACCGCCGGGGCCACCGGACTGACCCTGGAGATGATGCGCGAACTGCTCGCCGACGCCGTCAGCCGCCTGAAAGACTGCGGCGACCCCAACATCACCTGCTTCGACGGGCGGATCCTCTTCGGGCCCGACCTGGTCGCCGACTACCTGCCCGACGAGCTGCACCCCAACGGCGACGGCTACGAGATCATGGGCGACAACTTCGCCGAGAAGGTGTTGCCCGAGTTGGGGTTCTAGGCGGTCCCAGCCCCGGACGCGTTGGAACACGAATTACACGAATGGAACAGTTGTGAACAACAAGAAGTCAATTCGTGGAATTCGCCGTAATTCGTGGAATTCGTGTTCTCCATCGTGCCGCGCGGCGGTGCCGAATACCCGCAAGCGACCTGTCGCGTTTGGCCGTAATCCCGTCGAAGGCACGCTGTGCGGAAAGGACCGATGAAGTACGGAATCAAGATCAACCCCGATGACGTCGCCGAGCCGTGGTGGCCGGCGGTGCTGGGCAGCGAGGAGATGCTGCTGGCCAAAGCCCGGCAGCTCGGGGCTGGGTTCGTCGAGCTGGTGGTGCGCGAGGTAGCGCCGCTGGAGGAGGTCGCCCGGCTGGCCGGGATTGCCCGCCAGGCCGGGCTGGGCGTTTCCCTGCACCCGTACCTCTATGGCCCGCTGGCGGCGGAGGCCTTCGACATCCGCCGCGCCGACGCCTTCGCCCCCATGCTGCAACTGGCCGACGAACTGGGCCGGGCGGCGGGCGAGCCGACCATCGTGGTCTTCCACGGCGGGCGGGCCCGGACCGAGCCCCATCACCGACCCTACGAGGACGCCATGGCCTCCGCCAAGGCGTTCTTCGCCTGGCTGGCCGGTCAGGCGGAGGCTTGGCCGCATGTCCGGTCGCTGTGCGAGACGCAGATCCCCACCCGGCCCGGCGACGGGGACTGGGACCGGCTGGGGGACACGTACGAGACCTGCCTGGAGCTGGTCGACGGCACCGGCCTGGAGGTCTGCTGGGACTTCGGGCACACCTACGCGGCCTGGCATCGCGGCAAGCACGGCGAATTCCCGCCGCCGGAGTTCCTCCGCCGGGTCGGGCACGTCCACGCCCACGACACCGTCCGCATCGACGGCGACATCGAGGACCATCGCCCGCTCGGGACCGGCATCAGCCCGTGGCGAAAGTACCTGGCCCTGCTCGCCCAGCGCGGCTACGACGGCACGATCCTCTTCGAGACCGGCCTGTGGACCCGGCAGGGATACGACGGCCTGGCGGCGATGCTCACCTCCGCCATCGCCGAGGTGGAGACGATCGCCGCAAAGTAGCTTTGCTTCATTCCCCGCGATGCTGCCTCCCAAGGTCCGGGCACCCCGCGAGGATCCCGGGTCGCTGAGGCTCTCTGCTGACCCGCAAGCGGCGCGGCCACTCCCGCCGCCGCGGCACGGGTGGCACCGCCTGGGCCTGCCATTGGGTGACCCGGGGCTCGGTAAGGGACACCGGCAGTGTCGGCGGCGTCCGGGGATCCGGCTACGGTCGCGTGCACTCCGACACGCCCCGCCCTTACCCCCGGTTCCCGGTTCCGGGTTCCTGGTTCCTTTCGTTGCGGCCAGAGGCCGCGTTGTGTAGCGTGGCGAAGATCCTGCGGTTGACGGCGGGGAAGGCGTACCGGTCCAGTTGGTCCAGCCGGACCCACCGGACGGCGTCCGAGGCGATGGGCCTGGCCGTCCCCGACACCCGCCGGCACCGGAAGACGTGCAGCGTCACGCGCAGGTGCGAATACGCTTGAGCGGCCACCATCACCTTGGCCTCCACGGCCGCCTCCACGCCGGTCTCCTCGCGGACCTCCCGGACAACGGCGTCGGCGGGGTCCTCCCACGGGCGGACCTTGCCCCCCGGCAACTCCCACAGCCCGCCCAGGAGCCCCTCGGGCCGGCGGCGGGCGATCAGGATCCGCCCTCGCCACACCACCGCGCCCACCGCCGCCACCTGGTGCGGCAAGGGCTTGCGCGCCGCCTTGCGCGGGTACCGGCCCTGGTGCCCGCGGAGACGCGCCAGGCACAGACCCGCCAGCGGGCAGTCCCCGCAGCGGGGGTTGGTCGGCAAGCAAACCGTCGCCCCCAGGTCCATCATCGCCTGGTTGACCAACCCCGCCTCCCCCGGCGGGATCATCGCCTCCGCCAGCGCCCACAGCCGCTTCCGCGTCCGCGACGCCCTTGGATCGGCGGCGATCACGAACACGCGGCAGAGCACGCGGGTGACGTTGCCGTCCAGCACCGGCTCGTCGGCGCCGAAGGCGATGCTGGCGATCGCCCCGGCTGTGTACCGGCCCACGCCGGGCAACTTCCTCAGCTCCCCCGCGGAGGCCGGCAAGCGGCCGCCGTACTCGCTGGCGACCACCCGGGCGGCGGCGTGCAGGTTCCGCGCCCTGCCGTAGTAGCCCATGCCCTCCCACGCCTTCATCACCGCATCCAGCGGGGCCCGGGCCAAGGCCCCCACGTCGGGGAACCGCGCCATGAATCGCTCGTAATACGGGATTGCCGCCGCCACGCGGGTCTGCTGGAGCATGATCTCCGAGACCCACACCGCGTACGGATCGGCCGTACGGCGCCAGGGCAGGTCCCGCCGGTGCCGCCGGTACCACCTCCGCAGCGCCCCGGCCGCACATGCCGCCCGTTGCCGGTCATCCTGTCCAGTCCGTCTGGTCATCGTCTCCGCGGCGGCATTCTAGCACACTGCTGGAAAACGGAGGGGCCCCGGACATACCCCTTCCATCGGGCCCCCCGGAATTGCTAAGCTGGGTGGCGTCGAACCGGGAGGTTCGGACGCGTGCCGGCAGCGGCCCCGTCGGGCGGACGGGGCACGGGCCCGGCATGCCGCGCGTCTGTCGGAGCTCTTACGGTGAGCAAGAGCAACTTCGTCGCTGGCATCTACAACTACTGTGACCGATGGTGCGAGCGGTGCCCCTACACGGGCCGCTGCCGCGTGTTCCACGAGACGGAGCGGGCCGAACAGCGCCGCCGCCGCAAGGGCCAGGATACCGACTCCATGGAGGCCGCCATGGCCGAGGTGAGCTGGTCCTTCAAGAAGGCCAGACGCCTCCTGGCGCGGTCGGCCAAGTCCCAGGGCCTGAACCTGGAGGAGCTGGCCGCCGACGCCGACCAAGCCGAGGAGGCCGCCGAGGCCGAAGCCGACCAAGCGGCCGACCAGCACCCCATCTCCGTCTACGCCGAGCAGTACACCGACGCCTGCGCCAAGCTGCTCGAAAAGCTCCACGACGCCTTCAACGACAGCGCCGACGACGCCCGGCACCGGGCCCGCTTCATGGACGTCGCCGAAGAGGCTGAGCACCTGCTTGAGGTCCGCGAGGCCGTCGAAGTCCTCGGCTGGGATCACATGCTCATCACCGTCAAGATCATGCGGGCCATCCGCTCCCAGCAGGACGCCCGGCGCGAGGACCCCGACCTGGCGGAGATCTCCCTCCACGACGCCGCCGGCAGCGCCAGCGTCGCCCACCGCTGCCTGAGGCGCTCCCAGGACGCCCTGCTGGCGGTCTACAAATGGGACGAGCAGTTCCGCGACGACGCCATCGGCCTGCTCGCCAAGGCCAAAAAGCTCCAGGCCGACCTGGAACGGCACATCCCCCACTGCCTCACCTTCCCCTGGCCGCCCCCCGAGGCGGCGGAGGCGTGAGGGAACGACGGGCTCGGGCAAGTGCGGACGGGAGAAAACCATGCCAAAGGTGAAACTCGCGGACATCGTGGACGCCATCGAGATGCAGTTCGACCAGACGCATTCCTTCCTCGACCGCCAGACGGGGAAGGTGGTGGCCTTGACCGATGACGAGCTCGCCGCGGCCGATGACGGGGACGATCCGTCCGACTACCCCGAGTGGCAACGAGAGATGATCGTGCAGGCCCAGGCCGTCCAGGCCGACGACGCCGGCCGGTTCCTTGGCCTGCCCGACAGCTTCGAGATCAACGAGTGGGATATGATGCGGGACTTCGCCGCCGGCATCGAGGGCGAGTCCATCTCGAAGCGGCTCCTCAACGCCATCCATGGGACAGGCGCATTCCGCTGTTTCAAGGACCGTATCCACGAGGAGAACGTGGCGAAGGACTGGTATGCGTTCCGCGAGGAACGATACCGCCAGGTGGCCTTGGACTGGTGCGAAGCCAACGGGCTCGAAGCCGACGCCGGCGAGTAGCGAGGATTGGACGGGCATCGCGACGCCCCGGCGGGGAAGGTATGTGCCTCGTTCGGCTTTCCCGGCCGGAGTTCCGACGATATGACAACATCCGGCGCAGAGACACCGGCGGTGAGATTGCCCATCGTTTTCCGGCCACACATTGCCGGCACGGTGGGGTGGTTTGCCATCTGGCTGATCCTCGGGGGCGCCCTCTTCGTGTTGTTCCGCGTCCTGGGTGCTCCGCCATGGGTCCAGGCATTCATGGGGCTCCTCGTGGGAGGCGGATGCGTCTTTCTTGCCGTAGCCGCCTTCTCGTATGTGCGGTTCACCGAAGATGGATTCGAGGCCCGCATCTTCAGGAGGCATACCTGCCGGTGGGCGGACGTCGAGGCGTGGACGCAATGGGGAGAGAACGGAAGCACGTACGTGCGCACCGCCTCCAAGCGCGTCATCAACCTCAGTGATCACGCATGCGGAGGAAAGCGCGGACGCATGCTTCGCCGGATCCTCACCCTGTATGCCGGCCCGGAGACCCGGGGGAGCGACGCCGTGTGTCCCGCCCTGATCCGGGCCCTCTTTGGCAGCTTCCTGGCCGCCGGGCCGCCGGAACCGAAAGAGCCATCGGACGAGAAGGACTGTATGCGTCCGGTGAAGCACAGGGAGTGACACGGGCGTACCGGGCCGTGAGCGAAGCCGAGTACCAGCAGATACTCAGGACGGGGAGATTTGAGGTTGGCCCGAACTCGGTCGAAGGGAAGTATTTTGCCGACACGGTTGAGGGGGCGATGGCTCATGGAGAGGGACTTCACGGCGCCGGCAACTTCCGGATCATCGAGGCCTGAAGATCGTCAACGCCCCGGACACCGAGAAGGAGCTGGCGGCGCTGCGTCTTTGCATCGCCCGCAGCCGGCCGTTCGGATCGCAACAGTGGGTGAAGCGCGTGGTCGCGGAGCTGGGCCTGGAATCCACCCTCCGCCCCCGCGGAATGCCGAGGAAAGGGGCAGGGAAGCAGCTGTCGCATATTCCGGCCTTCGGCGGCCGGCCCGCACGCAGTCGTCGGGTGACACATGGTGGGCGACGTGCACACGGCATATGATAGATAGGTGCCGTCCGCGGTTGCCCTGAGGACGGAGGCCGCGTCATGAACGACAGGATCCGAAACGGGATGGCCCTGGTGATCGCGCTGCTGGTGTGCTACGGGGTGGCGGCGTTCGGGGGACTCTTCAGCGCCAGGGCGGGCGGAGATTGGTATGCCGATCTGGCCAAGCCTTCGTGGACGCCGCCTTCGTGGGTGTTCGGCCCCGTCTGGACGCTCCTGTACGGCATGATGGCCGTGGCAGTCTGGCTGGTCTGGCTGCGGCGTCGCGAGGGCGGGGCAGCAGCCGCGATGGCTCTGTTCGCCGTGCAGCTGGCCTTCAATGCGGCATGGTCTGGGCTGTTCTTCGGCCTGCATCGTCCGGGGGTCGCGCTGGTGGATCTCGTGCTGCTGTGGCTGGCGCTGGCGGCGACCGTGTGGCTGTTCCTGCGACGGCGCCCCGCGGCGGGGGCGCTGCTGGTGCCGTATCTGCTGTGGGTCAGCTTTGCGTTCGCCCTGAACCTCGCCATCTGGCGCCTGAACGCGTAGGGGGAGGGGAAGATTCCACCTGCCGCCGCGGCGGCGGTTTCGCAAGTGCGACCCTTG
>DASRZG010000222.1:0-8615 GCA_035686585.1 Phycisphaerae bacterium | reverse complement strand
CTCCCGTTCCTGCCGGGCTGCCCATCACCGCCCATTGCCGGTTGCCGATGCCGTCGTGGGTGTACATGAACAGCCTGCCCGGCTTGAGGCGGCTGCCTATCATCTGGGCCGCCACGGCCAGGCCTGCCCCGGCGCGCCTCGCGGCCCAGGGGTGGTCCTTCGGCGTAGACAGCGCGTCCGGCGGGGCGGGGCGCAGCTCGTGGGCCCGGCACGTCCCGGCCGCTGCCAAGACCAGCAAACAGCCCAGGAGGCTTGCCCAAGATGTGGACCGCCTGCCGCCCATCGCCGGAATCCTCATCCGACCGCCCCGGCCTGTCAAGGGCCGAGCAGCCCTATCGGTCCCTCAGACGCCTCGGTGCAGCGAGACGCCGTATCACCGCCCACTTACGCACCATTCGCTTCGCGCTCCGGCCTCGCGGCCCTCGGGCAGCTCCGTATCGTGCCACCCGAACCCGCCGACTCCACGTGTATCACACTATTCGGTATGCTGTCCCCGGAATTCCGGGCACGTCCCGGCCGCTGCCAAGACGAGTGCCCCGGCCAGAAGGGCTGCCCGAGATGTGGACCGCCTGCCGTCCATCGCCGGAATCGTCATCGGACCGCCCCGGCCTGTCAAGGCCCGAGCAGCCCTATCGGACCCTCAGACGCCTCGGTGCAGCGAGACGCCGAATCACCGCCCGCTTACGCACCATTCGCTTCGCGCTGCGGCCTCGCGGCCCTCCGGGCAGCTCCGTATCGTGCCACCCGAACCCGCCGACCCCACGTGTATCACGCTATTCGGTATGCTGTCCCCGGAATCCGTCTGTCCCCGGAATCCGTCCAGGTTAATACGACATCGCTACATTGCCCTTAAGTCCTTGTTTCACCGTCGCGCCACAAAACGAAATTACTGGGCCTATGCTCGAATACATGGCGATCTAGCGCTGTCGTATTAATCTAGGCCCACGTGCCGGGCTCCTCCGCGACCGCTTCCCAAGACTCGGCGATCAACTCGAAGCACCCCACGCTGTCCAGATAGATTATGAAATGATGCATTTCCCATGCATCCCGCCATCTTTCCTCAGTGTCAGCGCCCATCTCCTCTACCCACGAGGATTCCTCTACCTCAGCCAAGGTGTCGTAAGTTTGCTCGATGTGCCAAGGTTTGCAGCAACGCTCGGCGCGCGTGCGAGTTGCCAGTATGCCACGGAAGCGAATTCCACCCTTGTAGTCCGTCTTCTGCTTGCGATACCCGAATCGGATCGTGTCGCCGCAGAGCATGGCTTCCATCGTGAAGTCGGTCGACGGTACTGGGACCTCATAGATCGGCTTCTTGGTATTCATCATTGGAACAACCCGGGACAGTCACCTATATAATCGCTGCCGTCCGTCTGCCTGTGCTTCCCCGGCCTGCCGGGCGGCAGGGGTTTCAGGCGGCGGTTGGGCTCTTGCCCTTGCTCACTTGGCCTTGATCTCGATGGTGCGTTTGTCCCTGGTCAGCTTGATGCCGGTGACGGTGGCCAGTCCGAACCTGTCGGCCGAGGCGGCGCCGGACTGCACCGTCCTGCCGGCCGCGTCGGCGACCGTCCAGGCGAACGCCTGGCCGGGTTTGACGGCGAACTTCCGGCAGCGGCGTGGGGTCAGGTCCATCGTGGCCTCGTCGGCGGGCGCGCCGCCGCGTCCCCGGCCATCGGGTCCGGCCAGCCAGCAGGTGATGGCCCAACGGGCGGGCTGGTCGACGATCGTGTCGGCGTCCCACCGCTGGTGGAGGTTGATCCCGCCTTCCTTGTCGGCGTGCTTCTGGAAGTCCTGGTCGTACTTGCCCGGGCGGTACTCGCCCTTGGGGTTGTCGGTGAGGATCTTCGTGTCCAGCGAGCAGTTCGTGAAGGCGGGCAGCGACTGATGGAGCTTGATCTTCGGCACCATCTCGCTTCGGAAGGGCCCGGCCAGGCCCGGACCGTTGCTCATCCACACGCAGGTGAACGCCCGCTTGGACTGCTGCATGGCCGTGACGAAGTCCTGCCAGGGCTTGAACCCGAAGTCGCCCAGGGTGTGATCGGGGAAGGCCCCGTACGCCGGCCAGCCCACCCAGTAGGGCAGCTCGACGTTGGGGTTGTCCTTCACCCACTGGGCCATGTCCAGGTAGTCCAGGTGGTTGACGCCCGTCCAGTTCCTGCTGCCGCCGGGAGGGCCCCAGCGCCAGGCGTGCTTGGCGCCCTCGCGGCTGGTCTTGAGGTTGTTGTGGCCGTTGCTCATCACCACGGCGAACACGTCGCCGTGGCGGATGGCCCAGCCGGCGAACTGCCCCCACACGTACACCCGCTCCGAGTCCACGTGCAGATCCTTGTCGGCGATGGCCCAGGCGGCCGTCGCCAGCACGCGCCGCTGGGTGTAGTTCATCACGACGCCCTCGTCGAGCCCGCGGAGCGTTCCCAGGCACTCGTGCTCGCCGGCCCAGAGGGTGCCCTCCTCGCTGAGGGCGACCGTGACGGCGCCGCCGACGTGCCGCCGGGCCCCGTGCCAGATCGGGCTGGAAAGCTCCGTCGCCGTGCACCCGTAGGTGGCCAGGTTGACGTACAGCGGCAGGGGCTTATCGGCCGATCCGGCGGGCAGGTCCTTCCACCGCGGCATGTAGATTTCCACCGGGCGCGGCGCCTCGGCGAAGGGCGGCTCGACGAAGCAGACGGCCACGTCGACCGGGCTGGCCCCGACGTGCTGGGGGGCGGCCGTGACGGTCCGCTGGGGGATGATCGCCGGGAATCGCGCGGTCGTCTCGTCGATGGCCGGCGAGGCGTTGACGCCGGTGGTGGCCTTGGCGATCTGCTCGCGGCCGTCGACGGCGACGGTGACGGCGTAGTACCGCTTGCCGGGCTTGTCGACGGTAAAGACGGCCAGGCCGGTCGCGCGGGGCATGGGCTCGGCCCCTTCGGCGAGCTTCCATCGGGTCATGGTGTGGTTCAGGACGAGGTTGCCGCCGCGGAGGGGCGAGTTCTTGGTCCGGTTCTGTTGCGGGTGCTCCGTGTTGGCGATGGCCAGCAGGTTCCAGCAACTGAGCGCCTCGGGCACCTCGCGGATAAGCTGGCAGTCGCCGAGGTTGGCCGGCGTGATGGCCTTCTCGCCGCGGTAGACGACGTGGCGGCGGGCGCGGGCGTCGAGGACGGCCTTCTCGAAGGCCTCGAACGTCGGCGCGTCGTCCCCGACGACGTCCTCGGGCTCCTTCCAGGTCAGGAACGTCTGCCCGTCGCGGTGCTCTGCCTTCAGGTCGCTGACGGAGGCAATCCCCTCCCCCGCGGCCGCACCGACGTAGCTGATCTCCAGCACCGCCCGTCCGAAGTCCGCCTGGCCGCGCGAGACGATCTTGAGCCCCTTGTTGGCGGCCGGGTCGGCGGCCCACTTGACCACGGCCGCCGTCGCGTCCAGCGTGCGATGGGCCGGCGGACAGGTGGGCAGCGGCTCCTCGGCCACGCCGACGGGCGTCAGCTTCACGCCGGTCTGGTTGCGCCCGCCGCGAAAGGGGAAGCGAAGGACGGCCCGGACGACCCTGGCCGACCTGGGCAGGCCTGACAGGTCGAAGCGGAGGGCGTCCCTGTCGGCCGTGAGCGTGCCCGGATGCCCGCAGGCCTTGTCGTTACCGAAGGTGGTGGTGACGAACGTCTCGGCCGCCGGGGCCGCGCCAGCGATCAGCAAAACGGCGGCGGCTGACAGGATGGCGATTCGCATGATCTCTCCTCGGTTCTGCACGTTCCGCGGGCAACACATTTCCTCCCCGCGTCGCGGGTTGCCCCAGGCTCCTAACCCCCCGCTTCCGCTGGGGGGCGATTGTCAGTCCGCGCGGGGGCGCCGGACGGTTTCGAACCTTCGACTCCTGAACCCTTCGACGCCTCCATCCCGATCACGATGGGTTTGGTCTTCTGCACCGGCTCGGTGCCGGCGAGCCGCCCCCGGGCGGGATCAAGCGCCTTGGGGATCTCGAATGCGACCGGTGCGGCATGGCCCTTTTCGTCCACGTGGGCGGTCAGCTCGGGGTAGTAGACCTTGGTGATCCGCCGCCACTGGGCGTGCGGGATGCGATGGCGTTCCAGGACGCGTTCGACGTTGGCGACGCGTTCCCAGCCGCCGTAGTGGTAGCGGAAGTACCACAGCTCCGTCCGCCAGATGACCTCGCCGCCGCGCTGGGCGTAAAAGTCGCGGGTCCGCATGGCCTCCACCAGCATCACCGCCCGTCGGCCGAAGCCGTGGATGTACAGCGGGCGGCGGACGTCGGCGAAGTCCTTCAGGTCGCGGACGTACGCCTCCAGCTCGGCCAGGTCCGCCTCGCCGAACCGGTGCGGCGGCTCGGGGGCCAGGCCGAGCTCCTTGCGGCGGATCTCCGCCAGCCGGAGCATGCGGGCCTCGTGCCAGGTGAGGTCGATCCCCTCGATGTCGGCCCCGTCGGCGGTGCGGATGCACAGGTCGTACGCCGCGTCGCCGGGCAGGGATTTGAAGAGGAACTCGCCCGTTTTCGCATCGAACCGGGCGGGCTTGTACCGTTTCCCCGTCGCCCGGCAGACGGCGGAAAGCTCCCGGACCTTCCCGGCCGGGCTGATCCGCCCGGTCACGTCGCCGGCGACGGGCCGGGTGGCCACGGGCGGGTCTTCCCGAATGTCCTCGCCCGCCGCCAGGACGCACCCGGCCAACAGGATCGCTGCCATCAATGCTCGCATGGACGGCCTCCGCTCGGCCACGAGGATACCGCCCGGCGGGCCTGTTTGGAAGTGATGTTGGTGTCCCGGGTGGCACCCATAAGCTTCGCGCGCGTTTAGCCGCGACCCGCAGGGGAGCGCGTCGATTCCGCACCGCGTGCGCGGGCATGCGCCCGGACTGTCCGCGCGGAACCTCCAGGCGCATGCCAACGCACAATGTCCAGGGGCGACGCGCTCCCCTGCGGGTCGCGGCTAAACAGGCGCCAGGCTTCGCTTGAAGGTGCCACCCGCGTCCTCCGCGGTGGATCACGGATTGGGGGAAGCGTCGCGGGCGATGGCGGAGAGGGGGCGGCAGTGCTGGCCGACGGCGAGGTCCTCGCACTTGCCCTGGACGACCTCGGCCACGCTGTAACGCGGCTGGACCTGGGTCACGCGGACGTGCCCGCGAAGCGGGCCCGGGTGCACGCCGATCTCGTCGCCGGTTTCCGGGTCGATGATCGGCTCGCCCTCGGCGAAGACGCCGTAGACCGCCCCCCGCTTGACGCCGCGGTCCTTCCCGCCGTTGATCACGACCGCCGACGGCGGCTGGACCAGAGCGATCCGGGGCTGCCACTTCCGGGCGGCGATGGACCCGCAGACCTCGCCGACGGCCTTGCCGATGACCTTCCTCGCCGCCCTGCCGAGCGGCGTCTGGTAGAAGCTGCTGCCGCCGAAGGTCACCCCCTTGTAGGCCGCCTCGGCGGAGCCCTCCTTGGCGCGGACGGACTCCTCAATGCTCTTGGAGCATACGATCTGCCCGCTCTCGACCTCCACGACGTACATGGTCAGGCCCATCACCGCGCGGTCGCCGCCGCCGAAGAGCCTCAGCCCGCCGGATCCGAAGAAGCTGCTGCCGCTGGAGACGTGCCCGAAGTCGGTGATCGTGCCCTTGAGGAGGTATTGGACGTTCTTGATCCGCCCCAGGGCCGCACGGCGCTGCGCCCGCGTCACCCCGCTGCTCTGGAGGCGGAGCTCGCCGAGGATCGACTCGATCTCGGGCCGCTCGATCACCGCAAAGCGCTTCGTCGCCAGCAGGCGGTCGACCATCACGTCCTTCATCCCGTCGCCGGCCTTCATGCCCCGGGCGCCGCCGGCGCGGTCCTCGAACTTCATCACGGCGATGGTGGGCTTGACGAAGTCGTCCGGGTCCGCCCCCAGCGGCAACCCCGGCGTCCCGCAGCCGGCGCAGACGAGCAGGCCGACGCACACAGCAAGTTTTACGGTGGAGGTCATCACGTCGATACCTATCGGCGCGGGAAGGGGATGGAGTTGATGCTATTGGGAGATGTGGAAGATACGTGTGGACTTGGGTGCCACGGGCTGCTTGCAGCCCGTGGGGGGAGGGAGCGGACGCTCGGCAGGCACCCGTGCCATTCCGCACAGGCTGCAAGCAGCCTGTGGCACCCACCTTTCCGTCTTGACGAAGTAGTCTCTCCGCATTCTCCGCGACCTCCGCGGTTGATGAGCCGTGAACGTCAGAGCAGATCGGCGGCGTTCGCGGCGGCGCGGGTGGCGAGGATCCTGCCGTAGTACAGGCGGTGGTAGTCGCCGTTGGCGTAGGGGCCGTTGGCGATCTCGGGGATGAGGGCGGCCGGCTGCACGTCGTTGCGGTGGACGACCACGCACTCGTAGACGAGGGGGCACTCCTTGAAGGTGGGTGCGGGGACCTCGACGGCCGGGGCGGCGGTGAGGTTCGAATCCGCGAGCTTGTCGCCGTCGCGCCCGCTCCGCGAGCCGCAGATGGCGAGGGCCTGGTCCATGCCGGAAGCGGGCACGTTGACGGTGAAGCAATCCCCGTGCTCGATGCACTGGTAGGTGTACCGCGACGGGCGGACCAGCACGATCCACACCGGCATCGACCAGATGCTGCCGATGGCGCCCCATCCGATGGTCATCGCGTTGGGCCGGCCCGTAGCGTCGTTGGCCGCCAGCAGCAGCCCGCCCCCGGTCAACGCCTTCATGACCCGCTCGTAGTGATCCGTATGCGCAATCTCGACGCGTTCCATCCGTCCGCCTCCCGGATACGGGTGCCCGCGAAATGCCCGCGGCCCGGTGCTTCTTCTTTGCTGCTGATTTGCCGTTTCGGATTCGCTTCGTATTTCGAATTTCGTGCTTCGAGTCTGTCTTCTACTCGTACGTCCGCGTGCCTTCCCTGCCTTCCCGGAAATTCCGCCGGGCGCGGGCGATCAGCTTCCTGCCCGAGGCGGTGGGGTAGCGCCCGGTGACGCAGCCCAGGCAGAGCTGGTCCTGGTCCATCCGGATGCACTCGCCCACATCCGCCACCTGGAGGTAGCGGAGGGAATCGATCCCCAGCGCCTCGGCCATCCGGGCGGCGATCGCCGCGTCCAGGCGCCCCCGGTATCGCGGAGGCACGTGCTTCGGCGCAAACAGCTCGCCCAGGGTGGACATGTCGATGCCGTAGAAGCACGGCGCCACCACCGGCGGGCAGGCCACGCGGACGTGAATCTCCTTGGCGCCTCCGCGGCGGCGCATGTCCGCCACCAGAGACCGCAGCGTGGTGGACCGGACGATCGAGTCCTCCACCAGGAACACCCGCCGGCCCTCCAGGACCGACGGCAGGGGCGAGTACTTGCTGCGGGCGCTGAGGACCCGCGTGCCGGCCGGCTGGATGAACGTCCTGCCGAGATAGCGATTGCGGATCAGGCCCTCGACGGAGGGGATGCCCAGGTGATAGGCGAAGGCGTCGGCGGCGGCCTTGGCGGTGTCGGGCACGGGCACGACGATGCGGTCGTCCCCGGCGGGCTGGTCCTCCTGCTCGGCCAGGCGCTTGCCGCAGCGGAACCGGGACAGGTACACGCCCACGCCGTCGATCTCGCTGGCGACGTTGGCGAAGTAGACCCACTCGAAGAAGCAGTGCGCCTTGCGCGAGGGCTTGGCGAACCGCTTGATCGACAGCTTCCCCCTGCGGATCAGCGCCATCGTTCCCGGCTCCAGCGAGCGGATGTCGTCGAAGCCCATGTTCGCCAGGGCCACCGACTCGCTGGCGGCGGCGAACAGGCGCCCCTGCACCGCGTAGCACAGCGGGCGGAAGCCCAGGCGGTCGCGGGCGACGATCATGTCGCCCATGGCGTTGAGGAAGACCAGGTTGTACGCCCCGTCGAACATCCGGCTCAGCGAGCGCATCACGTCGACCAGGTCGGCGGGCCTGTCGCCGCGGAGGTGATAGCTGAGCTGGTGCATGATGATCTCGGTGTCGGTGTTCATGGTGAAGTGGTAGTCGCGCTTCGCCAGCAGGCGGTCGCGGAGCTGGGCGTAGTTGGCCAGTTGCCCGTTGAAGGCGAAGGCGAACCACTTCCACCGGCGCCCGTGATGGCGCTCGAAAGGCTGGGCGTGCGAGACGGAGTCCACCCCGCAGGTGGCGTACCGCGTGTGCCCGATCGCGGCCGAACCGGCGTAGCGGCGGACGATCTCGGCGTGCTCGGCCGGGCGGGACATCCTGAACGCCTCCCCCACCGTGCCCAGCTCCCGGTACGTGTCGAGCAGTTGGAGCCGGTCGGGGTGGTAGGTGCTGATCCCGGCCGCCAGTTGCCCGCGGTTCTGCAGGTCCAGCAGCATCCGGGGCATCAGGGGCGTCACGTCGCCGTCCGCAACGGCCTGGGAGGCCGGCCCGCCCGCCCCGCGGGGCCCGGCCAGCCAATACAAGGCCGCCACGCCGCATTCATGACGCAGGTCTTCGCCCAATGGGTCTCTCCGCCCGGTGTTGCCAAACCGGCAGCATAGCATCTGTACGAGCCAAAGCAAAGGACGGTGCGGGCGATCCTGCCGGAAGCCGCGAACAGCGCGAACGGAGCACGGGCACAGGGACAGCGAATATCGAATATTGAATATCGAACAGCGAATGTCGAACACGGAGCCGTCATCCGTGCTGTTGTCACTTCGGCGTTCGTTATTCAG
>DASRZG010000221.1:0-6915 GCA_035686585.1 Phycisphaerae bacterium | reverse complement strand
AGCTGCCGCCACCCCCCCACCTCCGTGCCGGGACTGACCAGCGAGGCATGCACCCGCACCTTCACCGCCCCGGGCTTGAGCGCAGGCACATCCTGCTCCATGAGGCCGATCCGCCCGTCACCCATCAGAGCCGCCACAACTCGCTTGTCCGACATCGTTCCTTTCTCCATCTCGCCGCGCGCCTCGGAACGGGCCGCCTCCGCGCGCAACCCATTTCCAATTCCGAATCGGAGGCGTCCGCGGGGTCTGCAATCCGCCCCAACGGGACAAGCTTGCGGTTTAGCGGGCCGTCGACGGGCCGGACATTCCCCGCGATCTCCGCGGTTGATCCGGACGTCGCGCTACACTTCCCACAGCGCTTTCAGATACGCCAAGTCCTCGCCCGTGTAGGCGTCCACGTTGTCCCGGTCGGAGTATTCCGCCGTGAGGCAGACGTCCCCGGCGTAGCCGCGTTTCTTCAGTTCCGCCACGGCCGCGGGCCAGTCGGCCATGCCGTGGCCGCCGGTGGTCCAGTAATTCGACCACGCCGCCTGCGTCGCCTCCGGGCCGTTCGTCCGCCGCCAGAAGGCGTTCTTGAAGTTCACCAGGGCCATGCGGCCTTCCACCGCGTCGATGGCCAGGTCGACCGGCTCTCCCGCCAGGCCGCAGTGCCCGAAATCCAGCACGGCCGCCACGTGCCGGGGATCGTAGCCGTCGATCAGGCTCCGCAGCCCCATCGCGCCGGAGACCTGCCGGCCGCAGTGGTTCTGCACGCCGATGGTCACGCCATGCGCATCGAGGGCTCCGATCACCTCGTCGAACTGCCGCTGCCAGTCGGCCTCAGCGGCCCTGTACGTCATGCCCTGGGGGATGTGGCAGCAGATGCGGATGAGCTTCACCCCGGCCTCCCCGCAGGCGGCGATGGTGGGCTCGTCGATGGGCCCGGCCACCGAGCCGATCCGCAGGCCCTGGTCGGCGAGGAGGCGGGCGGCCTCGGGCAGCCCCTTGGCCACGTTCTCCGGCTCGACCTGGAAACCCGGCCTGACGGGCAGCTCCACGCCGTCGAAGCCGAGTCCCTTCACGTGCTCTGCCAGCTCGGCCAGAGGGTATCTCCAGGGCTTGGTGAAGACGGTGAATTGGACGGTCGGCTTGTTCATCCTTCATTCCTCATCAGTCCCGTAGGGACGACCGTGACCACGATCGCCCCATCCGGGGCTCCCAGGGGGCGAGCCCGGTTTCCCAGGGCTCCCTGCGCTTCGCTCCGGTCGCCCTGGGCTACGAACGAAAGCCGCTACGCGGCTGGCTGATTGCATCTTCCTTCGTGAAATTCGTCTGTTTTCGTGTAATTCGTGTTCTCTGCCGCCTACCCGAAACACACCGCCGCGGGCGTCGGCAACTGCCGGTCAATCTCGCCGATGCGGTATCCGAAGCCGGGCCCGCCGAGTGTGCCCAGGTCCACCATGCCGTCCCGCCGCCTGTACAGCCCGGGGTGCACGACGGCCTCGGGGGCGGAGACGTCCAGGTAGAACTGCATGCCGTTGGTCTCGACGCCCATGATGGTCCCGGCGTGGGCGGCCAGGCGGCAATGCGGGATCTGCGCGAGCATGGGGTTGGTCAGGTCCTGCACCATCAGCGTCATGCCGTGGGCCTTCGCCCAGCACAGGCTCAGCAGGGCGCCGGTCTGGGTCTTGCACGTCTTGAGCGCCACGCCCGTCCAGCCCAGCGAGCGCCCCAGGCGGACCAGCCGCCAGTCGTGGGCGGATTCGTCCATGAACAGCGGTTTGCGGGCCGAGACGCTATGCACGTCGATCCGGTTGCTCTGGAGGTCGTACGGGAACGGCTGCTCGACGTACAGGATCATCCCATAGATCCGCGGCTGCTCCGCCACCAGCCGGTCGAGGATCTCGTTGACGTACGCGGGGGCCGAGACGGTGCAGTTGAAGTCGGCCGTCAGCCAGTCGGCGCCCTCCTCGATCGCCATCGCCCCGACCTTCACCAGGCGGTCGTAGTCCCACGCGGCGTCGTGGCCGCGGAGCTTGACCTTCAGGCACTTCAGCCCGTCGCGGCGGATCCAGTCGCGCAGCAGCACGGGCAGCCCGTCGTCGGGCTCCTCGCCGGTCAGCTCGGACGCCTCCACCGGGTCCTTCCCGCCCACCAGGTGCCAGGCGGGGATCCGCCGGGGCCCGGGCAGGACGAGGAACTCCTCGGGATATCGCCCGGCGAAGCGCACGTCGGCGCCCTCGGCGGGCGTGAGGAAGGCGGACAGGTCGGCGTTCATGAACCGCCCGTTGTAGGTGCGGTAGATGTCCACGCCGTGGAGGTTCCCGTAGGCGTCGTGGAGGGCGATGTCGAAGGCCGAGCAGCAGAGGAGGGCGGACAGGTGCGGCATGGGCCTGCCGGGGCGGTCCGCGTTGAGCCGGGCCAGCAGGGCGGGCAGTCGCGTCTCCAGAAACTCCCAGCCGACCTCCATGGGGTGCCCGGCCCGCTCGAACTTCGCCCACGCCTCAGCCAGCATCAGGCAGAAGGACTTCATGGCCGCGTCGCGATCGGCGACGGTCAGCCCGCCGGGCCAGGTCCACGCCACGGCTAGGGGGGTCTCGCCCCACCCCTCCGCCCGCCGGCCCGCGGCATCGGCGACGGTCAGGCGGACCCGGACCAAGCTCCCGCTGCTGGTGGTCTCCGTCCCGAACTTCAGCGGCACGCGCATGACACCTTCCAGGAAGTACACTCCCGCGCTCACGACGCGTACGTCGGTGGTCTTCTCCGCCATCGCAACACTCCTCGAGGGTCCGGACACAGCAACAGTCTGACCAATGTAGCGTCGAGGTTCGGGGGGTTCAATCGAACGCCTACGAGGACAGGGGATTCCCGAGGGTCGCGGCGGGATGGTTGAGAAGACTGCGAATCCGCAAGCGTTGCCGGCCCGGCGCGACTGTGCCACGGTCCGGGCTGCGGGTGGCGTCACGGCGCGATCCCGTTCGCACCCCTCGCTTCAGACGTCTGGCGGGACGAGCCGGCAACGCTTGCGGATTCGCAATACCGTTCCGTCTCCACCCGCCTCGGCAAGAGGGCCCGCGTCAGGCCCGCCCCGAGGGCAGGAACGGAAACGTCTTGTCAATGGGGGCTTGCGCCAGCTCGACCAGGAAATCCGCGATCCGGCCGATGACCAGCTCCAGGTAGGCCCGGCCCCGCTCGGCCGACGCGCCGGACGGGTCGCCCGCCGCGCACTGGTCGGAGAGCCGGGCGAAGTCCCGGCTGGTGCGGGCCCAGCCCTTTCGCAAGGCCTCGAAACGGAACGGGCGAACCGACCCGTCGCCCGCCTTGTCCAGCTCGACCAGCTCCGGGTACAGCTCCAGCGCCACGGACGTCTCGAACTGTCCGGCGTGGTCGTCCGGGGCGGTGAAGATTTCGGCGTACCGGTCGTGGCCGACCTTCCACCAGTCCACCAGGAACACGAACACGTCCATGTCCTGCTGGATCTGCCGGACGAGCGGGACGAAGTCGTTGCCGCCGTGCCCGTTGACCAGGACGAACTTGCGGATGCCGTAGTGCCGGACGGAGGCGATGATCTCGCGGACCATGGCGTCCAGAGCCGCCTGGGAGACGTGCACGGCCATGGGGAACGCCATCAGGTTGCAGTCCACGCCGTACGGCAGCGGCGGCAGAGCCAGGACCGACTGGCAGCGATCCCAGGCGGCCTGGCAGGCGGCGCGGGCGACGTGGGAGGCATGGCGATAGTCCTGCCCGAGCGGCAGGTGGAAGTTGTGGGGCTCGATCGCCCCGGCCGCCAGCACCGCCACCTCGTACGCCCGCCCGCGGCAGCGGCCCTGGTTGGTGGCGGTGATATCCCATTCCTCGATCATGTCGCGCTCCGGCCGCCCCGTCCAAATGTCCCTTGCCAACGCCATTGTGGGCTGGTTCAATCCCGTGTCAACAATCCCTCACCTGGTGGAGACAGGCACATGGCGTACTACCTCGGCATCGACGTGGGCACCTCCGGCACGAAGGCCCTGGTGATGGACCGTCGCGGGCGGGTGCTGGCGACGGCATCGGGCGAGCACGGCATCAGCACGCCCAGGCCTTCCTGGAGCGAGCAGGACCCCGAGGACTGGTGGCGGGCGACGGTCAAGGCCGTCCGGGCCGCGGTCGCCAAGGCGGGCATCGACGGCGCCAAGGTCGCCGGCATCGGCCTGAGCGGGCAGATGCACGGGTTGGTCTGCCTGGGCGATGGCGGGAAGGTCCTGCGGCCTTCGATCATCTGGAACGACCAGCGAACGGCCGCCGAGGCCGCGGAGATCGAGGCGGCCGCTGGCGGGAAGAAGGGGCTGATCGAGCTGGTCGGCAATGTCGCAATGACCAGTTTCACTCTGACCAAGCTGCTGTGGGTCCGCAAGCAGGAGCCGCGCGTGTATGAGCGGATCCGGCAGATCCTGCTGCCGAAGGATTACGTCCGCTACCGCCTGACGGGCGAGTATGCCGGGGACGTCTCGGACATGTCGGGCACGCTGCTGCTGGACCAGCGCAAGCGCGACTGGTCGGAGGCGGCGCTGTCGCTGTTCGGCGTCGACCGGGCCATCCTGCCGCCGGTATACGAATCGCACGAGGTCACGGGCACGTTGACCAACGGAGTGGCACGCCGGCTGGCCCTGGCGGCCGGTACGCCGGTGGTGGGCGGCGCGGGCGATCAGCCGGCCGGGGCCGTGGGCAACGGCGTGGTCCGCGCGGGGCTGGTCTCGGCCACCATGGGCACCAGCGGGGTGGTCTTCGTCCATTCGCCCCAGTACGTGACCGATCCGGAGGGGCGCGTCCAGACCTTCTGCGCCGCGGTGGCCGGGGAGTACTGCATGTTCGGCTGCGTCCTGGCGGCGGGCGGGTCGTTCCAGTGGTTCCGCAACGCCCTGGGCGCCGCGGAGGTGGCCGAGGCGAGGAAGAAGGGCGTGGACCCGTACGACCTGCTCACGCACCAGGCCGCCAAAGCCCCCCTGGGCTGCGAGGGCCTGATCTGGCTGCCGTACCTGACCGGCGAGCGGACGCCGCACGCCGACCCGATGGCGCGGGCCTGCTGGATCGGCATCCATTCGCGGACCACCCGCAACGAGCTGGTCCGGTCGGTCATGGAGGGCGCCACCTTCGGCATGAACGACGTGCTGACCGTGCTGGGCAACCGGGGGGTCAAGGCCAGCCAGATCCGCCTGTCCGGCGGAGGCGCCCGCAGCGCGTTCTGGCGCCAGATGCAGGCGGACGTCTACGGCTCCGCCTGCGCCACCGTCCGCACCGAGGAGGGCCCCGCCTACGGCGTCGCCATCCTGGCGGCCGTGGGCACCGGGGCCTACCCGTCCGTCCCGGCCGCGTGCAGGCAGATCGTCAAGGTGACCCGGACCGTCAAACCCGTCGCGCAGAACAGGCGCGCCTACGCGAAGTCGTACGAACAGTACCGCAGACTCTACCCCGCGCTGAAGGACGAGTTCCCGCGCCTCGGGACTCTCTAGGGGCAGGTCTTCTACTGCTGAGCCGTGGGCGTGGTGCGAGCGTGCTGTGCAAGCCGGTTCGTTATCACCGTATTCACGACGGCTCGTACGGGTGCGTTTGCATTGATCAGCCGGAGGCGCGTCCCGATGGTTTCCCGCCCCACGTCAACCGCCAGCTTCCCAAAGCACTCATCCGCAAAGGAAGGAGTCATGTGACCGACTCCCTCAAAGTCGACCTCCAGCACATCGCCCTCATTAAGCTCGCCCAGACGACCAAGAAGGGCAATCCGCGCCTGCTCCCCCCTTAGGCGGGTAACGAATGCATCCGTGATTTCCACCAACTTCATTCTCATCGCACTACTCGAAGAAGTCCTCTTTGATGTAGCCCTTGGGGACCGGCAGAGCATTATATACGTCGTCAATCGGAATCCTACGCGTTAAGTCCAACATCAGGCCGACGATGGTGCCTTGCCATCCCTGATGCATTCCCATCTTCTCTTTGGGTCTCACACGACCAGACCATCGGGCGAATTCGCCCCACTTGTACAGAATCGCGTCCCCTGATGCGATGACGAACGTACCGCCATTCCTTTGCGCCAGCTCGCTCACAACGTAGAGGCCGTATCCGGCGTGCCCGGCCAGACGGCTGGTAACAAGTGGTTTGCACGCTTGGACAAGAGCGTCCTTGTCATTCCTGATCGCCTTCTTGGCTTCGGGATTGTCGCCTCGTTGGAAGCTCGCAGTCACACCGATTCCGCAGTCAGCGATGGCGATGTGGAGCTTGTGACCGGTGGGATGCACTTGAGCCACCAGGAAGGCGGGGCTGCGCCCATGGGAATGCCTGTGGACATTCTCCACGAGTTCGGCGATGGCAATGGCCAACGCGTCTTGGTCCTCTTTGCCCAATGCCAGGTGCTCCTCAAACAGCTTGAGGAACCGCCCCACCGTCTGATCTGTGTCGAAGCGGTAGGACGAGCTCACCGCAGTCAGTCCCATGTGGTTCTTGCTGTCGTAGACGGGCTCAGCGCCGGCGTGCATCTGAGAAGCGGCCAGGAATCCCAGCGAATCCAGGTATCTCTGCGTCCAGTTCTCGGCAGCGTATTCCGGGACGATTCCCCGCTGAGCCAGCCAGGCAGGCAATACGGCCAATCCGTACGGATGCACCCTGCCTCTGAACACCACTCGGACATGGGTGACATCCGGCGCTACTGCGTGGAGCTTGTCTATCAGGTTTCCCAGGCGGAAGATCCCGAGGTCCTCTGCCTGAAGGTCCAGCAGATAGACGGAGGACCCGATGGCGGGCCTGGTCTTCACGGGCGAGGGGGCCGGTTTGGAGATCTCGGGGTACTTGGGGGCAGGCGCACCCGTGGTTCGTGCGGGAGGCCCGGGATCATCCCGCTCTCCTCCGCTCATCAGGCGGCGTATCTTCGCCCGAAGCCTCTTGGGGCATCGCCCTTTCGGCCTCAGG
>DASRZG010000220.1:0-3599 GCA_035686585.1 Phycisphaerae bacterium | reverse complement strand
CGGATACCCGGGTCGGCAGGGACGCCTGAATGAACGACAGCGGGCAGAGACATATTCCCGTGTGCGTGCTGGCGGGGGGCCTGAGCACCCGCCTCAGGCCGATCACCGAGAAGATCCCCAAGCCCATGGTCGAGGTGGCCGGCGAGCCGCTGCTGAAGCGGATTCTGGACCATCTCGGAGCGGTCGGGTACCGGCGGTTTATCCTGGCGGTGAGCTATCGCTGGGAGGCGATCCGGGACTACTTCGGCGATGGCGGGGCGTTCGGGTGGCGGATCGAGTATTCCGTCGAGCCCGAGCCGCTGGGCACGGGCGGGGCGGTGCTGTGGGCCCAGCCGATGTGGGGCGAGCGGGTGCTGGTGCTCAACGGGGACACGTATCTTCCCGCGGACTGGCCGGCGATGGTCGCCGCGCACGCCGCGACCGATCTGCCGGCGACGGTGGCCCTGGTCCGCTCCGAGGACACTAGCCGGTTCGGCAGCGTGCGTGTAACGGATGGGCGGGTGACCGCCTTCCAGGAGAAGGCGCCGCAGCGGGGCGAGGGCGGCGCCGGATGGATCAACGGGGGGGCGTACGTCCTGGAGCGGTCGGCCCTGGCGGGCAGGCGGCGCGGGGAGCGGTTCTCGCTGGAGCGGGACATCTTCCCGGCGCTGGCCGGGCGGATCGGGGCGTTCGGGTGCGAGGGGATCCCGTTTGCGGACATCGGGACATTGGATTCGCTGGAGCGCTTTCGGCAGGAGGCGGAAAGCGGCAGCGGGAAGGGAGTCTGAGCGGTGAATGAGCCCAATCTGCTCGGCATGGAGATTCACAGCGCCGCGCCCGTGCGGATGTCGTTCGCCGGGGGCGGCACGGACGTGACGCCCTTTCCCGAGCGGTACGGGGGCATGGTCGTCAACGCGACGATCTCCACGTACATGCGGGCGCACCTTCGCCTGCGGACCGACGACGTGGTGGTCATCCGGGCCAACACCCGCCCCGAGCCGATCGTCTACCCGCACCTGTCGCGCATGCGGTTCGACGGGCGGCTGGACTTCATCAAGGCCATCGCCAAGGCGATGTACCGGCGGCGCGAAGGGTTCGAGCTGACGCTGGAATCGGCGGTGCGGATGCGCAGCGGCCTGGGCGGCTCCGGCGCGATGTGCGTGGCCGTGCAGGGCGCGTTCAACCACCTGCGCCGGGCCGGCCGGCTCAGCATCCGCGAGCTGGCGGAGTTGGCCTACACCACCGAGACGATGGTCCTGCGGAACGCCAGCGGGCGGCAGGACCAGTATGCCGCCGCCTTCGGCGGGATCAACCACATGGCCTTCGACGGCGACCGGGTGACGCTGACGCCCGTGGACGTGGCGCCGGAAGGGCTGCGGCGGCTGGCCGACGGCCTGCTGCTGCTGGACCTGGGCGAGCGGTCGGCGGCCTCCGGCGGCATCATCGAGGAGCAGACCCGCGGCGTGGAGGCAGGCGGGGACGTGCTGAAGGCGATGCGGGAGACCGTCGCCTGCGTCGTCGAGATGTGCGACGCCATCCGCCACGCCGACCTCCCGCGCGTCGGCGAGCTGCTCGACGTGCTCTGGACCCGCAAGAAGCGGTTCTGCTCCCGGATCTCCAACTCGCGGATCGACCGGATCTACGAGGCCATGCGGGCGGCGGGGATGGTCGGCGGCAAGGTCACCGGCGCCGGCGGGGGCGGGCACATGATGGCCTGCTGCGACCCGGCCCGTCGGAAGGACGTCGCCGCCGCCGCCCGCGACATGGGCGCCGTGGTGGTGCCCTTCAAGTTCGTCTTCCACGGCCTGCGGACCTGGCACACGCCCGCGGCCGCCTCGGCGGGCGCGTACGTGCCGCACGGCCGGGCCGTCTCCGCGATCGAGCCTCCGGCCTCGGCCGCCGGGGCGGAGTAATCATTGCGGGCAAGACCCGCAATGGATTTCCAATTTCCGATTTCCAATTGGACAGCCTCCGGCATCCCCATAGCGCTTGGTTCGCGGCAGCTCAAGTGGAAATTGGAAATGGGAAATTGGAAATCGAAACCCGTCTAAGGAGCCTTCCATGCCAACGCTCGACATCGGCGTGCTGGTGCGGCTGAGTCCGGAGCCGGCGGAGGAGATCGGCAAGGTCAGGGACCTGCACCTGGCGAGCTGCCAGGTGTGCACGTGGGACCCGGACCTGTACACCGACGAGGTCGGCGCGGCCCTGGCCGCGGCGGCGGAGGCGAACGGGGTGAAGATCACCACGCTCTGGGCGGGCTATCCCGGCCCGAAGGTGTGGAACTTCACCGAGGGCCCCACGACCATCGGCCTGGTCCCGGTCGCCTACCGCGCGATGCGGGTGGAGGCGCTGAAGCGCGCCGCCGCCTTCGCCGGCCGGGGCTCCCTGGCGTCGATCACCACCCACGTGGGCTTCATCCCCGAGGACCCTAACCACCCGGACTTCGCCGGCACCGTCGAGGCCCTGAAGGAAGTCGCCGCCGCCTGTGCCGACGCCGGCGTGGAGTTCTGGTTCGAGACCGGCCAGGAGACCCCCGTCACCCTCCTGCGGACCATCGAGGCCGTCGGCGCCGACAACCTCGGCGTCAACCTCGACACCGCCAATCTCATCCTGTACGGCAAGGCCAACCCCGTCGACGCCCTCGACGTGATCGGCACGTACGTCCGCGACGTCCACGCCAAGGACGGCCTGTATCCCACCAACGGGACCCAACTGGGCAAGGAGGTCCCCCTCGGCCAGGGCAAGGTGGACTTCCCCGCCTTCGTGGCCAGGCTCAAGGCGCTCGGCTACGCCGGCTCGCTCACCATCGAGCGCGAGATCTCCGGCCCGCGGCAGATCGAGGACATCAAGACCGCCATCAAGGTCCTCCGGCCGCTGTGTTGACGGCGGGAGCCGGGAACCGGGAACCGGGAACCGGGAACCAGGAACCGGGAACCGGGAACCGGGAACCGGGAACCAGGAACCGGGAACCGGGAACCGGGAACCGGGTGTCCTATCCTTCGTCATTCGCTGTTCGATGTTCAACATTCGATATTCGCTGTACCTCCCGGTTCCTTTGTTCCTGGTTCCTTTGCTCCCGGTTCCCGGTTCCTTTGCTCCCGGTTCCCGGTTCCTTTGTTCCCGGTTCAAGTTGATTTCCTTTGCGCCTTCTGCCATCATCCCGCTTCCGATGGCACCAGCGGTCAAGACCATTCGCTTCCGCGTCCGGTACAGCGACACCGACCAGATGGGCACGTTCTCCAGCGATCGGGCCCTGGACTGGTTCGAGGTGGGGCGCACGGCCGTGCTGCGGCACGTCGGCATGCCGTATGCGGAGGTCGAACGCCGCGGCGTCTTCCTGCCCGTGGCGGAGGCGCATGTGAAATACCTCGGCAGGGCCCGCTACGACGACGAGCTGGAGATCACCACCACCGCCGCCATGCAGGGAAGGGCGCGCCTCCGCTGCCACTGCCGCATCGTCCAGGCCGACGGAGGCAGGGGCGTCTGCGAAGGCTACACGATCCATGCCTTCGTGGACCAGACCGGAAGGCCGATCCGCCCGCCCCAGTGGTTTTTGGACTGCCTGGACGAGTCCGAAGAAGGGACCTGACATGGCCAAGCCCGGCGCGCGGCGCCCGAAC
>DASRZG010000219.1:0-8850 GCA_035686585.1 Phycisphaerae bacterium | reverse complement strand
CTCGACCACTTCCGCCTGATCGTCCCCTGCGGCCTGGACAAGCCCGTCACCAGCATCTCCGCCCAGCTCGGCCGGCCCGTGGCCACCGCCGAAGTCGCCGCCCCACTGGCCGAATGCCTCGCCGAGGCACTCGGCATGGAGCTGACCCGGGGTGCCACGGGCTGCTTGTCAGCCCGTGCCAAGCCAACGGACACAGGCTGCAAGCAGCCTGTGGCACCCGGAGCCGCGAAACCCCAGACTCCCCGACTGCCCGAATGGCTCAGGAAACCCATCCCGCCGGCCGGGGTCTCCAAAAAGGTCCGCGACCTGCTGCGTCGCCATCGGCTGTCCACCGTCTGCCAGGGGGCACGCTGCCCCAACCGCCCGGAGTGCTTCGGGCGCGGCACGGCCGCCTTCATGATCCTGGGCGACCACTGCACGCGGAACTGCCGCTTCTGCGCCGTCGAGCCCGGCCAGCCCGGCCCGCCCCGGCCCGATGAGCCCGAGGCCGTCGCCCGGGCGGCCGCGGAGATGGGCCTGACCCACGTGGTCATCACCTCCGTCACCCGCGACGACCTGCCCGACGGCGGGTCGGCCCAGTTCGCCCGCACCGTCCGCCAGGTTCGCCGGCTCCTGCCGGAGGCCACGGTGGAGGTGCTCACCCCCGACTTCCAGGGCGACCCCGCCGCCGTCGAGCGCGTCTGCGGCGCGGGGCCGGACGTGTTCAACCACAACGTCGAGACCGTCCCCCGCCTGTACGCCGAGGTCCGCCCCCAGGCCCGCTACCGGCGCAGCCTGGAGGTGCTCGCCTGGGCCAAACGCCTCGCCCGCGACGAGGGCTGGCCCCTGCTGACCAAGAGCGGCCTGATGGTGGGCCTCGGCGAGACCGACGACGAGGTCGCCCGGGTGATGACCGACCTCCGCCACGTCGGCTGCGACCTGCTGACGATCGGCCAGTACCTCCAGCCCACGCCCCGCCACCTGCCCGTCCGCCGCTTCGTGCCGCCCGGCCAGTTCGACGCCTGGCGCGACCACGCCCTGAAGCTGGGCTTCGCCGCCGTCGCCGCCGCCCCCCACGTCCGCAGCAGCTACCACGCCGAGTCCATCCTCCCCGGCCGGCGAGGGTAAGCCCCAAACCGATTCGAGCCGCGAACGACGCGAACGGAAGCAGCAATAGGGTTGGGTGCCATGGTCACGTGTCGTCTACGTGACCATGCCGACGCACGGAAAGCCCCAACGGCCGGTCCGGGAAAGCGAACTCACCGAAGGCGCGCATGGTTACGCGAACAGCGCGTAACCATGGCACCCAATCCTGTCGTTGCCTCTGTTCGCGTCGTTCGCGGCTCATCCCCAGCCGCCCGATCACCTGCACTCGGCCGAGACGTTGCGGGCGGTCAGGCGGCGACGGGACTGCACGCGGACGGAACGCGATTGGCCGGGCAGGAGATCGAAGTAGTTGTCCTCGCCCACCGCGCCGGACGGCAGGACCAGTTCGACGGCGCGGGCGTAGCGGTCCGACTGGACCGTGACGTCCCAGGCCCCGTCGGCCGGAGCGACTTGGACCGTGAGCTTGGCCTCCGTCGCCAGGTCGCGCGGCATGGCCGCACGCAGCGTGGCGGGCAGGATGGACGCGTCGCCGACCATTCGGGCGAACCACACGCCTCCGGCCGGGTCGTGCCGGCCCCGCCCGAACGTCGCCACCACCGCGCGGGACGAAGCATCCACCGATATCCGCTCGCGGCCAACGTCCCGCACCTCCCCGTCCAGGCTGACGTATCCGAACTCCACCTGCCCGCGCACCGCCCGGGGCGTGTCGTTGACCAGCGTCACCGCCACCTTCGGCCCCCTGGGGCGCAGGATCAGCCGGCGGGGCGCGAAGGCCCGGCGGACGAAGTACCACGAGATCTTCCGCCGCAGGTAGTAGTCGATGACGGTCCAGCCCACCTCGCCCCAGGAGTCGTTGTACATCCAGAACAGCCCGCCGTGGCAGCGCGGGTTGGCCCGGAGCGACTCCAGCTCGTAGGCGTACATCAGCCCCTGGGTCAGCCCGCCGTACAGCAGGTACTCTTCCGGCGACAGGGAGGCGGGATCGGCGAAGTGCTTGGCGATGCCCGCGTCGACCGTATCCTTCTCGAAGGTGTTGTTGTGGTGCTGCCAGACCTCCCCGTCGCGCCGGAAGGGCGCCCCGGCCAGGTACTGCTCGGTCGTCTCCCGGACGCACGGGCCCGGATAGCCGAACTCGCTGACGAACAGCGGATCGAACCGGTCAAACTCCTCCGGCGTGATTCGCACGTCCATCCGCTCGTTCATCATCACGCCCCAGTAGTGGCAGTCGCCAACGTCGGTGTCGTTGGCCCGGCGCCCGCCGGCCGGGCTGGAGTACCAGTACGGGATCTCCGGGCAGTTGCGGCGGACGGCCTCGGGCAGGACCTCGCCCAGCAGGCGCGTCACCCGCTCGGTGCACCGCCCCGCCCACTCCAGGAAGAAGTGGCACTCGTTGCTGCCCGACCAGACGGCCATGCAGGCGTGGTGGCGGAGGCGGCGCGTCTGGTAGTCGGCCTCTTTGGCGACCTCGTCGCGGAACCACTCCAGGTGGTCCGGGTACGGCGCGCAGGCGAACATGAAGTCGTGAAAAACCAGGATCCCCTCGCGGTCGCAGGCCTCGTAGAACGACTCGGGGTTGTACATTCCCCCGCCCCAGATCCGCAGCATGTTGAAGTTCGCGCGGGCGGCCTCGGCCACCAGGGCGTCGAACGTCTCGTCGGTCGGGCGGGCCCACAGGGCGTCCGGGGGGATCCAGTTGGCGCCCTTGGCAAACAGCCGCACGCCGTTGACGCGGAAGGCGAATACCCCGTCTGTCTCCAGCTCGATGAACCGGATGCCGTAGCGCAGCACCCGCCGGTCGACCGCCCCGCCGGCCGCGCGGAGCGTGACCTCCACGGTGTAGCGGTCCTGCCCGCCCATCCCCGCCGGCCACCACAGACGCGCGTCGCGGACCGGCACCGACAGGTCCAGGTGGTTCCTGCCGATCTGGAGCATCCCGCTGTAGACAGCCCACCCGACGGCCTCCCCGTCCGGGTCCCGCACCGTCACCTCGATCGCCCCCGACCCGCTGGAAAGCAGGTCCAGCCACTCCGCCGTCACCGTCACGTCCAGCCGAACGTCCTGGAGCCCGACGGGCCGGGCCGCCAAACGCACATCGCGGATGACCGCCTCGTCCATCGCCACCACCCGCGGCGCGGCCGCGATGCCCACCGTGGCCACGCGCGGCGACCAGTCCCAGCCCCAACTGAACTGCGGCTTGCGGACGAACACCCGCCGCGGGTCGCCCCTCTCCGGTCGCCCCCGGCCGGCCTCGGTGGGGATGATCCCGCCTATGGCGTCGACCTCGGCGGGGTCGATGTCCTCCAGGCCGTGGGTCAGGCGGACCAGCAGCACGTTCTCGCCAGGGACGAGGTGCTCGTCCACCCGCACCACGAAGGGGCGGAATGCCGACGGGTGGTCGCCCAGGTGCACGCCGTTGAGGAAGACCGACGCGTGCACGTCCAGCCCGTCCAGGACCAGCTCGACGACCTGCGCCTTCCGCACGGCCGCGGGCACTCGAAATACCTTGCGGAGCCACCACGACCGGTCCTCCACCCAATGCCCGTCGAAGCTGTTGAGCCCCTCCAGCGGCTCGGACATCTTCCCAGCCGCGATCAACCCCTGCCGGACGTCGCCGGGAATGGGCGTGGGGATCCACCCGCGCCGGAGGCGGGCGATCCGCTTATGCTGATCGGACCGGCAGTCGATGGGCTCATCCCGAAGCTCCCACGTTCCCGACAGCGACAGTTCACGTACGGCTTCCATTCCATCCTCCCGGAAAGAAAAACCCAGCCGCAGAGACGCAGAGAACGCAGAGACGGGAGAGCAGAGGAAACACTGCACGTTGTCACGAAACAGCTTCTCATTCCGTTCCTGCTCTGCGCCCTCTGCGCCTCTGCGGCTGGTTTCTTCTCGGCTTGTGACTCGAAATCCGTTGCTTCTGTTCGCGTCGTTCGCGGCTTCTCAATCGCTGGACATTCAACTACGCCCAGGGATCGACGGCAATCTTGATGTGCCGATCGCGGGCGGCGTTGAAGTCGGCGACGGCCCCGGCCGCTTGGGCCAGGGGCACGGTGGTGGTGACGATCCGCTCGCAGGCTATCGCCCCGCCCCCGATCAAAGCGGCCGAGCGGTCCAGCGTGCCGGGGGGCATCTTCGAGCCGATGACCTTGATCTCCTTGCGGAACAGCTCGTGCGGGTCAATGCGAATCTCGCTGCCGGCTGGGCAGACGCCGAACTGCATGAACGTCCCACCGGGGGCCAGCAGCTCGAATGCCTGCTGGACGGCGGCCGGGTCGCCCGTGGCATCCACGATGAAGTCCGGCCCGTCGCCCAGCTCGCGGCGGACGGCCTCGGCCAGACCGGCGGCGGGGTCGATCACCACGTCCGCGCCCAGCTCCCTGGCCCGATCGCGGCGGAAGGGGACGATCTCCGTCTGCAGCAGCCGCCGGCATGGCGAGCGGCTCAGCAGTTGCGCCCACAGCAGCCCGACCGTGCCGGCGCCGAGGATCATCGCGCTGCCCCCGGCGGTAAAACCCAGCCGGTCGTACCCGCGGAGCACGCAGGCCAGCGTCTCGCACAGGACGCCCCCCGCCGCCCCAGCCGCCTCCGACATGGGGATAACCTTCTCGGCCGGGACCACCATGTACTGGGCGAAGCCGCCGTTGTGCTTATAGCCGATCACCTCCGGGGCGGCGCACAGGTTGTGCAGCCCCTTGCGGCAGTACGGGCATCGCCCGCAGCCCAGGACCGGATCGACCGAGCAGAACTGTCCCGGCGCGACGTTGGCCACGCCCTCGCCGACGGCCTCGACCGTCGCGGCGATCTCGTGCCCCAGGACCACCGGCGGAACGACCCCCTCCGTCAGCTCGCCGGCGAAGATGTGATAATCCGTCCCGCACACCCCGCAGGCCAGCACCCGCAGCAGCACCTGCCCGGCCCCGGCCCGCGGCACCGGCACCTCCCGCAGCTCCATCCGCCGATCGCCCAGAAACACCGCCGCTCTCATCGTCTTGTCGCTCATGCGAGGTGTTCTACCGTCCTGCCCGCCGGTTGGCAAGCGGAGGCGGCAGTGCGGAACCGTTCCTGCGCGTACCTGCGGGGCGCATCCCCGCCGGTCACCTTCCAGCCCCCGTCCCGCCGTCACCGTGCTCCCGGGGGTGTGCGCCGCCGTACGGCTATCCCCCGTCCAGGAAAGCAGTGGCCCGAGGGCCCTCGGAATGGAACACGGTCATTCACGTTGAGGCCCCTCCTTCTCCCGGCGATCGCAGGAGATGGACAGGCGCGGGCGCGCCTTGAGCAGCCTTTCCGCGAACTCGGGGGTAACGCCCGTCCTGTCAACGGTCACCCAATAGAGATGACCAAGCTCAGCTATCCTCGCCAGGCCGGCGTCGGTGATCCTCGTTCCCGCCAGGGCCGCGCCTCGCAGATTTTCCAGCTTGGCCAGGGACGCCATCCCGGCATCCGTCACGTTGCAGCCGTCCAGGTACACATGCTGGAGGCCGCGCAGGGCCTCGAGCCCCGCCAGTGTTTCCAGGGCAAGATCGGTCACACTCGTCTTGGCGAGGTCCAAAGCTCGGAGCTTCCTCATCTCCTTCATCTGAACCAGGCCCCTGTCGGTGATGCGTGTTCCGCCAAGGTACAGCGTATCCATGTTGACCAGGCCGGCCAGGTGCTCCAGGCCCTTGTCGGTGACGTTCGTCTCCTTGATTTCCAGCCAGCGAAGCGCGGGCAGCCCGGCCAGGTGAGCCAGGCCGGCGTCGGTGACCTTCGTGTGGTTGAGGCGAAGCAGTCGCAGCTTCTTGAGCCTGGCAAGCCGTCGGACCCCCTCGTCGGTGACGTCAACGTGCGAGCAGTTGATCCCGGTCAGGTTCACGCAACGAGCGAGTTCGCCCAGCCCGGCGTCCGTGATCCTGGTATAGGATACGTCGACCTGGTCGAGCTGCTCAAGGCCGGCCAGGTGCTTGAGGGCCTCGTCGGCAAATGGCGCCCGGCCGAAGCTGACCACGGCGACCTTCGGGAAATCTTGCACATGCTTGACGATGTCGTCGGGCAGCCTCCTGTACTTGTTGAATATGACCTGGGCGACGTGGCCGTCCTTCGTGGTGTTGCACGAAGCGCCCGCCTCACGCAGCTTCACGTACGACTCGCGTTCGCGGGGTTGGACGTCAGCGGGGTCCGGATTTCCCACGACGTCGTAGCGATTGTCCGCAGGCTGCTTAGCCTGCGCAAACGCAAGCAAGGCGAGAACACCCCCGACAGCGGCAAGAAGGTACCGTCTCATTGTCTGTCCGTCCTTCTCTCCGGCTCGGCAACGTGTGAAATCGTCACGAGACACTATCTGAAGAGTATTCAGGGAGAGGACCCGTTTCATTCCTGCGACCAAGTCACCTCAAGTTCTTTGCTGGTTAGCTCCCCTGTCCAGAAGGGCGGCTTGCCTTGGAGAAGCGACCTGCGTGTCTCGTACTCCGCATCGTCAACACTGTACTTGAGGGTGAAAGAATACTCTCCCGTCGCGTCCATGCCCTTGAACAGAGAGGCAACCAATTCGATTTCGTCGCGGATCACTTGCCCCGGTCGCAGCACTGTGAACGCGATATCGGGAAGTCTATACGACGGCTCGGGCCCAGCGTACCGCACGGGCCCCTTCGGGCCGCGGATTGACAACATCCCCACTCGCACTCGCGGGCCGTCCGCCAGTGGGCGGAGGACCACCCAGTCTTTTCTGGAATCGTTTCTCAGCTCCGCCAACAGCACGACGGCCTGGGACGAGGACCTCTGGACACCAGGAGCAAGCAATCGAAGTGACAGGGCCTTGTCGCCTGACGACGCCCAGGCGGTAGCAGCGAGCTTTCCCTCCACGAGCCAGGCTTTGACGGCGTTCTGCCAAAAGGGCTCCACGGTTCGGAGCGATTTCATCCCGGCCAGGCGGGCCAGGTCCGATTCCTGAATCTCCGTTCCCATAACTTGGAGGTGCGACAACTGCGGCAAATCCCTCAGTTGGGCGAGCCCTGCGCGGGTCACCGCGGTCTTGTTCAGCTTCAGGCTCGACAGGTCTTTCAGGGCGGCAACGTGCCTCAGGCCGTCATCCGTGACCTTCGTGCCGGACAGGTCAAGGTGTTGCAGATCCGGCAGCGCCTCCAAGAGGCCGAGGTCCGCATCCGTAACCTCAGTGCCCGACAGATTCAACAGGAGAACCCGGTCCGGGGGACCCGGACTCGGCGGCGCTGTTCGTCCGCCGAGTTCGGCGATACGGCCGATTGCCTGATCCCGCCGGGAGAGGGGACTCGGTTCGGTACCGCCCTGTTGGATTCCGCCCTTCCCGGGGCTTGATGTCCCTGCCGCCGGCCCTCCGGGATCATGGCAGCCGACAACGTGCCCCATCGCCGCGGCCAGCACAACGGACACGCACATGATCTCCCTGATCACAAGGCAGCCTCCCGTCCGATAGCTCATCTTACTGTTGGCACGTCCCGCCGCAATCCGCGATACTACATTCCAGGGAACAGAAAGGGGACGGGAACAGAAAGGGGACAGGGAACAGAAAGGGGACCTGGAAACAGAAAGGGGACAGGCTAGTTTTCTGACCACCATTCCACGTAACCTACGTACATGCCGTCGGTTGTGGAATGATGTGCGGGCCTCGCGCGGCCTCCCGGTGGAGCGGGGCGGGCTTGGCGGCGGTGCGCGGCGAGGGTCCGGCGCAGGGTTCTCCAGCGGGCGTGCCCGGGGGGACCCGGTACAGACCAGCAGATCGGGCCGGCTATCCGGGCCGGTGCGTCTATCTGCGATCCCACGGCCTGCTGACCGGCGGGGAAAACGACGGCCGGCCACTTCCGCGGCGCCAGGCCAAAGGCAAGTTGTCCCGCCGGATTCCCGCATGCGTGTACCCCTGTGCCACGGTGCCAAAAACCGTTGGGCCGATGGCTCTACGTTACGGCCGCCCGGGCCGGGCCGTCAAGGGGCATCCCGCCCCGCCGGGCTCCCGCCGGGCTGCGCTGAGCCGCACAGGGGCAACTGGCCATGGCCTCGGGCGCCAGTCGGAGCGGAGCGTAGATGCCCTCGGTGAGGAACATGCCACATGATCGGAGGCCCTTGCGGGCGATTGCCCCGGGCCACGGAACGCCCCATCAGAGGTTCCTGACCCCTCTGACCCCTTTCACCATCTACAGGAGAGAGGCGGGATTGAGGCTGAAGTGCTCGGACAAGGTGCGAATGTGCGCTTTGCTCAGCTCGCGCTCACCGGCCAGGATGCGGTGACCAAGGCTTCGATCGCCCAGCAGCCGCCCCAAGTCCGATTCACTCATGCCGTGCTCGTCCATCAGCGAACGAAGCAGCTCCACCGGCGTCATGTCGGCGACTTCCAGCGAGTGATGCTTGGCCTCGTACTTCTCAACGAACGTGGCGACGGCCTCAAAGTAGTCTTCCTGGTCCGAGTTCATCTCGAAGCCCGCCATGGCGTCCAGAACGCTCAGTGCATTGCGGTAGTCCACGTCGTCGTGCAGCGGGCGCGGCATGAGCAGGCCCACCAACTCCGCGTAGGTCTCCGGGATGTCGTCGTGTGTCAAAGTCCGGGTCTTCATAACCGCTCCTTCCAGGCGTTGCGGTCGTATTCCTTGTCTATCTTAACGAAGCGAGGAGCCTTTCCTTTCCCTCTGGGGAAGGGGTTTGTCGTTTCCGGGCCGGTCGCGGGGGCGGAAGGTGGTGGTCAGGCCGGGCGGGGCGTCAAGGGAGTTCGGGCCCCGGAAGCGTGGCCGTTGATGCGCTTGGCTGGAGGCCGGAGGCGGT
>DASRZG010000218.1:0-6336 GCA_035686585.1 Phycisphaerae bacterium | reverse complement strand
TCCTCGGGTTGATCTTGTCGCCGAGTCCCGGCGTCTCCTTCTGATCCAGGACGTAGATTCCGAGGATCCTCTCGGCCCGCGCGTCCAGGCCGATCAGGAGCTCGATCTTGTCGGCGAACCCCTGCCCGGAGGCCCGGACCACCCACCCGACGTGCACCTTCCCACCCACGGGCTTCCCTTCCGCGCCCTGCTCCTCCCGGAACGCCTTGTACACTTTCTTCCCGCCGAGGGTGAGTTCCTTGGTGAGCTCTTGCAAGGCCGGTTTCCGGACACCGCCGTCCTCCACGTAGACGAGGTCCGGGATTTGATCGTACGTTTCGTTGATCTTGTTCTCGTCGATCCGGCCCTGCAGTTGGGCCTGCACACCCGCCAGCGCGGCGGCAAAGATCAACGCCAACAGCAGCACCAGCCACGCCTGTTTGAGATACTCGATCTTCATCTTGCTCCCGCAAACTCCTGATCCCGCCGGCGGGCCGGCGGGTCCTCTATTTCTTTACCGCTGCGGGCACGGGCCCGCCGACCGGGCGGGGAATCGTCCAGCGGTTGATCAACGGGACCAGCGCGTTGACGATCAGCACCGAGAACATCACGCCCTCGGGATACGCCGAGAAGATCCGCATCAGCATCACCAGCACCCCGAAGGCCAATCCGAAGATCCACTTGCCCTTCGGCGTGATCGGGCTGGAGACCGGGTCGGTCGCGATGAACAGCGCCCCGAACAGGAACGCCCCGCCGAAAAAGTGATGCAGGACCGTCCATTGGGCCCCCGGGTGAACGAGGTTGTCGATCCCCGCCACCAGCACAAGCCCGGCCGCCGCGCTGACGGGGATCTCCCACGAGGCGGTCCGGCGGAAGCACAGGTACAGCCCGCCGATCAGCAGCGCCGCCGCGCTGACCTCGCCCAGCGACCCGTTGGTCGTCCCGAACAGCAGGTCGATCAGCGGAGCGACCTTGGCGTTCTGGGCGAAGTCGGTGAGCGGCGTGGCCTGGGTGACCGCTGCGACGCTCGCGCCGCCGCTCTTCGCAACATACCCACCCGCCGCCAGCAGGCCCGGGAACGCGATCATCACGAACGCCCGACCGACCATGGCCGGATTGAAGATATTCATCCCCACCCCGCCGAACACGAGCTTGCCCAGCCCGATCGCCGCGAACCCGCCGATCACACCGACGTGGACCGGACAGGTCCCCGGAAGCGAGAGTCCCAGGATCACGCCCGTGACCACGGCGGAAAAGTCGCCGATGCTGACCGGCTGCCGCCGCATCGCCGTGAAGATCGCCTCGGCGGCGACACAACTGAGCACGCACACGCCGAGCTGCACGACCGCGCAGAAGCGAAACCAGTAAACGGCCCACGCGACGACCGGCAGGAGCCCGATCAGCACGTCGAGCATCATCCGCCGCGTGGTCAGCGCCGCGTCGAACAGGTGCGGACCCGGGGCGACGTGTAGCGCCGGCGCCGGCCGACCGGCCGCTTCCCCCGCCGCAGCGCCCTGCGCTTGTTGTTCCGTCTCTTCCGCCATAGTCCTGCTTCAGGCCGTCCTTCTGTTCTGCCTGTTCCCTGCTCCCTATTCCCTGGGCATTTGCGCCTTGCCCACGCGGATGAGCTGCACCAGCGGGATCGACGCCGGACAGGCGTACGCGCAGCACCCGCACTCGCAGCACGCGGTCAGGTAGTATCGCCTCGCCAGCTCCCAGTCCCGGTGCTTGGCGGCCAGTGCCATCTTCGTGGGGACCAGGTGCAGCGGGCAGACGTCCACGCACCGCCCGCAGCGGACGCAGTGGGTCTCGACCGCCTTGGCCACGTCCTCGTGCGTGAGGACCACCACGCCGCTGGTGCCCTTGGTCACGGGGACGTTGAACGACCCCAGCGCGAAGCCCATCATCGGCCCGCCGGCGATGACGCGCGCCGCGTCCGCGGTCAGACCGCCGCAGTAGTCGATCAGCTCCCCGTACGTGATCCCGACGGGGACCAGGAGGTTCTTCGGCCGCGCGATCCCCGCCCCGGTGACGGCGACCACGCGATGCGTGAGGGGCCTTCCGCGGAGGACGGCGCCGGCGACGGCGGCGGCCGTGCCCACGTTGATCACGACCACGCCCACGTCCAGAGGCAGCCCGCCGGTGGGCACCTCGCGCTGCAGCGTGGCCGGAACCACCTGCCGCTCGCCGCCCATCGGATACTTGGTCTTCACGACGGTGACCGTGACATCGGCCCCAGCGGCCGCATCGCGGAGCTTCTCGGCCGCGGGGCGCTTGTTGTCCTCGACGGCGATGACGATCCGCGTCGCCCCGCAGGCATGGGCGGCCAGCAGCGCCCCGGCGATGATCGGCCGAGGCGCCTCGAGCATGAGTCGATAATCGGAGGTCAGGTACGGCTCGCACTCGCAGCCGTTGACCAGCAGCGTATCGACGGGCTTGGCGTCGTTGCGTTTGAGCTTGACGTGTGTGGGGAAGGCGGCCCCGCCAAGACCGACGAGCCCCGCCCGGCGGACCGCGTTGACGATCTCCTGGGGGTCATGCCGGTCCGCTCCGTCGGTTGGCCAATCGCCGCCGTAGATGTGGTTCCACAAGGCCTCGCCGCTGCGCTGGTCCCCCCCGGTCTTGATCGGGACCGTCTTGACGTGCCGCCCGTTGGGCAGCGTGGTCACCGAATCCCTCTGCACGACGCCGGAAACAGGGGTGTGAACGGGGGCGGAGATGAACGCCTCGCTGTCTCCGATCATCTCGCCCGCGGTCACCTCCTGCTTGGTCTTGACCAGCGGATGGCAGGGCGCCCCGGTGTGCTGGAGCAAAGGAATGACCACCTGCGCCGGAGGGGGAACGACCTCGATCGATGCCTCTTCCGCAAGGCTTTTCCGCCCGGGGGGATGCACGCCCCGAGCAAACCGCCCTGTTCCTGGGAGCCCTTGCAGCGTCGAACTCATACGGTCTCCTGAGGGAACAGATCTCTAGTTCCCGGGCAATCGGAGCGGGCGGGGCGTCGCCGGACGATGAGCCTGGCGACGATCACCGCAGCGCCTGCGCCCACGATCAATCCACCGACGGCCCCGAGGAACTGACCGACCTGGCTGGGCCCGGCCAGCCCGGCCCCGATGACGGCCAGAACCAGCGGCCCCAGGAACAGGCCCGCCGCCGGAACGGCAAGGCGCCATCCGGACGGGGCCGCAGGATCCACGCCCTGCCCTGTGGGAGGGCAACGTCGGCATCCGCCGTCGCACGAGGACAAGGCTTGGTTCCGGGTCTCCGTCATGCAACTTCACTCCACCCGCGGCCAAGTCAAGGCGCGGGAACGCGGCATGATAGCACCGCCCAGACCCATTGTAAAGGGTCGGATTTCGGGAGCAAAACGCATGTGATGAGCTTCATAATCGCTGTCAGACCGGCGATTGAACCGACCCGGCACACCGGCATCGCGTGCCCCGCCAACCGCTTGCTCCGCTGCCGGCAGGGGTGTAGGATCGGCCCGCATCTACCGCAGGTGAGAAGGGCGAGGGAATGGCAAAGGTATCGGTGATCGTCCCCGCCGCCGGGGCCGGGAAACGCTTCGGCGGAAAACGCAACAAGATCTACGAGCGAATCAAGGACCAGCCGGTCTTCATCCGCACGCTGGAATCGTTCACCGGGCGCGACGACGTGGTGCAGGTCCAACTGGTGATCGCCGCCGCGGACAGGGACGAACTGAAAGCCCGCTTCGGCGGCCATCTCGGGTTCATGGGCGTTTCCATCTGCGAGGGCGGGGCGACGCGGCCGGAATCGGTCCGAAGCGCCTTGGCCAACGTCACCGAAGAGGCCGACCTGGTGTGCGTCCACGACGCGGTCCGCCCGTGCATCTCGTCCCTCTGGATCGACGCGGTCTTCGCCGAGGCCGCCAAGACCGGCGCGGCCATCCTCGCCTATCCCGTCCACGGAACGCTCAAGAAGGTCTCGCAGGCCAACGTCATCGACGAGACCGTTGCCCGACAGGATCTCTGGGAGGCGCAGACCCCGCAGGTCTTCGCCCGCGAGCTGCTCCAGCGGGCGTACGCCGGGGATATCTCCGCGGCGACCGACGACGCGCAGCTCGTCGAGGCCCTGGGCCACCCCGTCAGCGTGGTACCGGGCGACCCGCGGAACATCAAGATCACCACGCGGGGCGACCTGGCGCTGGCGGCCGCCGTGATCGGGTCGCTCCCCAAACCGAAGCCCAAGGGCCCCGACCACCCCTTCGCCGAGGCGCGGTGGTAAACGGGGGCGGAGGGCGTGCAGCTTGTTGCACGCTCTACGTTCTGTCTACCTTCTTGATGCGTCCGGGGGTTCAGTCGGCCTTTCGGTAGCAGCGGATCTCGTCGAACGCCTCTGCCCCGCCGCGCCCGCCGAAGGTGAACCGCAGGGCGGAGAGGATGTCCTTGCCCAAGGAGGTTCCCGGCCCGATCCCCAGTCCGTGCTCCGACAGGGCGATCGCGGCGACGGGCTTTCCGTCGATCTTCAGGGCGGCCTTTCCGCCCTTCCACGACAGGTCGAACTCGTGCCAGCCTTCTCCCGGATGCGCCCCGGAGACCGTCTTGACGAGGTTCTTGTCCTTCCCGAAAGCCGGCTGCCCGCGGTGGTCGCGCGTCATGGGGTTGTGGTCGCTGGCAAGCACGATGGCGCTTTCCTTTCCGGCCGTGGCGGAAATGCTCACGAGCCCGGCGTCCAGGATGACGCCCCGAGCCTTGGCGGGCAGCTTGGCCGAAAAGACGATCCTGCCCTCACTGTCGCTGAGCTGGAGGCGCGGCCAGAAGCGGATCGGGCCCGCCGCCGCCTTGCCCTTGACCCCGTCGATGAGGTCGATGCCGGGCTTCTCGCCGGGCCGGCGCTTCGAGAGGTCCTCGAAGATGCTGCAGCCCAGGGCCTCGTCGGCCTCCACGCCCTTGTCAAAGGAGGCGTAGAAGCTCTCGGACCCGGTCAGGACCTGCCTGTCGACGAGGTGAACGGCGGCGAAGTCCCGCTTCAGGACCGGCAGGCGCAGCCCGGCGCCCGCCCAGCCGAGCAGCTCCCCGGTCTCGGCGTTGACCGCGATGGTCCGGGACTTGTCGAACCCGAGCTTCGCGAAGTCGATCGCGACGTCGACCGTCTTGTCCTGGCGCGACGTGTTGACCACCCACAGCAGGGCGCGGTCCTTTGTCTTGTGGATCGACACGATGCAGTCGGGCGTGGAGGTCTTGACGGGATTCTCGTCCTTCCAGTAGCCGACGAACTCGACGTCGTCGGCGTACAGCCGGCCCTCCTGGGCCATCATGTTGTACCACGTCACCTGCTCGGGCAGGACGTCGTGGGCCATCACCCACCCGACGAACTGGTGGGTGTGCTTGGGCTCGTAGACGGTGGCGTGGCGCTGGGACTGGCACATCATGGTCATGGCGCCCCCGGCGCAGGCGCTGGACCCGATGGCCCGCATCCGCCCGGCCGGAAGAACCTCCATGTAGTCGAAGGTGAGGTCCGAGGGCTCGACGTTCTCGCCCTCGAAGAAGATGTCGCCGAACCACGAATGGTGCGCCGCCCCGGAGCTGATGTGCTGCCAGAGGTTGGGCGGCGGGGCGCCGTTCTGGTGGAACATGACCTTCATTCGCTTGAAGTACTCGCGCAGCCCGAGGTAGCAGTACCCGCGCTGGAGGCGCTGATCGGATCGGATGTAGGCCCCGCCGGTGAGGAAGTTGCTGCTGAGACCGAGGTAGTTCTCATCGACGTAGACTCCGCGGAACCCCGCCTCCCGCACCCAGCGCTGGTAGTGCCAGACGCGGAAGTCGACCGGGCCCTTGCCCTGCGTGGTGTTGCCGTTGCTGCGGTCGCCGGGGATGTTGCCCCAGTCCACGACGAACCCGGGGAACTGGTGGCCGTCGTAGTCCTGGTAGCGGGCGACGGCGTGGGCGATCGAGCCCACCATCGGGCGGTGGTCGGTGTCCTTCGGATACCGCGCGAACGCCTTGGCGGACTTTTCCATGCTCCAGGGGAACGGGGAACTGTAGTACGGCCAGAGGACCGCCCAGTCCGCCTGGCGCTCGTACCAGAAGTACGTGTTGCGGGCGCTGGGCAGCGTGTCCGTGCTCTGCCCGCAGATGATCGTCCGCCAGCCCTTCGGCAGCGGGCGCGAGGGGAACGTCTGGTAGCCGTACGTGAGCGACGTGGGGCCCTTCAGCTCGGTCGGGACCTCGATGAAGTGCACACGCAGCGTGACCTTTCCGTCGGCGCGAATGAGCTCCTGCGTGGGCAGCGACTTGTCGTCGTCGGTGATCCAGCCCTTGTCGTTGTCGGCCAACCACAGGAACGCCCGGTCGGAGTTGGTCAGCCAGATGTACGGGACGAAGTCCCCGATCAGCA
>DASRZG010000217.1:0-3294 GCA_035686585.1 Phycisphaerae bacterium | reverse complement strand
CCCCGCCGTCAAGGTCAACGCCGTCGCGCCGGGCCTGATCCTGCCCCCCCCGGGCCGCGACGAGCGCTACCTCCACGCGCACGCCCACACCAACCCGCTGAACCGATTCGGCAGCCCGGGCGACGTCGCCGACGCCGTGCTGTACCTGGTGGGGGCGGACTTCGTGACCGGGCAGGTGATCTACGTGGACGGCGGGCGGCACATGACCGGAGCGGTCTATGGCTGATCGAACCGCCGGCCCCGAGGGCATCCACCTCCGCGACCTGCGGGCGCGGTGCATCATCGGAACGCTTCCCCACGAGCGCCAGACGCCCCAGGAGGTCGTCCTGAACATCGTCTTGCGGGCGGACCTGTCCGCCGCCTGCCGGTCCGACCGGCTGGAGGACACCGTCGACTACGCCCGGATCGAGCGGGAGGTGGTCGCCGCCGTGGAGGCGTCTTCGTTCTTCCTGCTGGAGCGGCTGGCCGAGCAGGTCGCCCGGGTGTGCCTGGCCCCCGAGCGGGTCGACAGCGTCCGCGTGACCGTGGACAAGCCCGGCGCCCTGCCGGCCTGCCGGTCCGTCGCCATCGAGATCGTCCGCGGACGCTGACCGTTCGCCCGCGTCGGACGCGGATCGGAGGACAGCTCCCAAATCGCAGAGGCCGTCGTGGCCGCAGAGGCTCTTGCGCGGTAGGATCGCCGTGCGGCCCGGGCGGGCCGGGACAGATCGCATGCATGGGAGATCGTGGCGATGAAGAAGATCCTGGTGGTGTATCACTCGCAGGAGAAGGGCAACACGCATCGGATGGCGCAGCTGGTGGGGCAGGGGTGCGGTCAGGTGGCGGGGGTCAGCGCCGAGCTGATCAACGTGAACGAGACTCGCGTGACCATGGACGCCGCCGAAGGCGCCGACGGCTATGCCCTGGGCAGCCCGGACTACTTCAGCTACGTGGCGGGGAATCTCAAGCAGTTCTTCGACGACATCCTGCTGGCCGAGTGGGGCGGGCGGAACACGACGAAGAAGCCCTACGTCGGCTTCGTGACCCACGGCGGAGGCGGCAAGGCGATCGACAGCCTCGAGCGATTGGCCAAGGCCTGCAAGCTCTCGCAGGTCGCCCCGTGCGTCGTCTGCGAGGGGGCACCCGAGGCCGAGGCCGACGTGTCCGCGGCGGTCGAACTGGGCAGGAAGCTGGCCGAGCATCTGGCCGGGTCCTAGCCGCAGCGCCCCCCTCAAGCGAGCGCGGCAAGGCCGGGTCCCCGACAACGCACAGGCCTCGGATAAGGAGTTTGACCACCCATGGCGCGTCTGTTGGACAAGATCCTGGTGATCGACGTGGAGGCCACCTGCTGGGACGGCCCGCCGCCGGCCGGACAGGCCGGTGAGATCATCCAGATCGGCGTCTGCACCGTGGATGTCTCCTCCCTGGAGCGGACGGAGAAGCGAAGCATCCTGGTCAAGCCGGCCCGCTCCGAGATCAGCGACTTCTGCCGGGGCCTGACGGGTCTGACGGCCGAGTCGCTGGCGGGGGGCGGGACGCTGGCCGAGGCGGCCGCCATCCTCCGGAAGGAGTACCGCTCCAAGGATCGCCTGTGGGCAAGCTGGGGCGACTACGACCGCCGGCAGTTCGAGAGGGAATGCGCGGACAAGGGGCTTCCGTTCCCCTTTGGCTCCGCCCATCTGAACGTCAAGACGCTGTTCGCCGTGGCGGAGGGTCTGGACAGGGAGCTGGGCATGGCGGAGGCCTATGAGCGTCTGGGCTGGCGGATCGAAGGCCTCCACCACCACGGCGACGACGACGCCTGGAACATCGCCGGCGTCCTGTGCATGCTGCTGCGGAAGGCCCGAGGCTGATCGGCAGCGGCGGCATCCGCCCGGAATGGGGCGGTACCTGCGGCTGGCCCGAGGGGGACAGGGCGGTACAATCACGAAACAAGGTCACAGGGTCCCGCGGCCCGAAACGCCGGTTCGCCGATACGATCCCGGTCAATGCAGGAGAAGGTGCGATGCTTCGTCGACTTGGATGTTGCTCCTTGTGGATTGTGATCGTCGTCGCGCTGGCCGCGGCGGCTGGACGGGCGGGGGAGGCGGAGAAGGTCGAGGACCTGTCGGCCTTCATGCAGGAATACCTCGGGCCCGTCGCCGACAGGAACGCATTCACCTTCGCCGTCATCAGCGACACGCACGTCGGGTCGGACGGGGCGGAGGAGAACCTCCGGCCGCTGCTGGCGGACATCGCCAAGGCCAAAGTCGACTTCGTCATCGACACCGGCGACATGACCGAGGGCAAGGCGGAGCAGGCCGCGAAGCTCAAGGGCATCTTCGCGGAGATCTGCGGACCGAAGATCCCGCTGCTGGCGGTGATGGGCAACCACGACCGCGACGGGGTTGACGTGCTGCGGGGGCTGTACGGCATCGAGCCGGTTGGCCCGGCCGCAAGCGGCAACTACTCGGTCAACGTCGGCAGGCTGCACCTGGCCGTGGTGCACAACGGCCAGCGCGAGCTGCTGCATCCGACCAACGCGAAGTTCCTCGCCGCCGACCTGCCGGCCGCCAAGGGCCGCCCGACGCTGCTGTTCTATCACATCCACGTGCTGTGCCCGACGCCGGGGCAGTCGCACCTGTCGTACATGGGCGACAAGCGCTACGCCGCCCTGGCGCTGCTGAACCGCTTCGACAACCTGAAGGGGTGCTTCGCCGGCCACGATCACGCCTTCTGGGCGGGGCGGTTCGAGGGGAAGAACTTCTTCTCCACCGTCGGAAGCTGGTATCAGTGCGGCGGGACGAAGAACGGCTGGTGGCAGCTTACCGTGGACGGCGAGACGATCACCGTGCACCGCCGCCAGATCGGCGCCGCGCCCGAGCCGATGCCGGCGTGGGAGAAGTTCCCGCCGCACCCCACCGCGGCGGCCCACGCCGTTGCGGTCTCGGGGCGGACGGAGATTCCCCTCTTCGCCGACCGGCTGACCGCGGCCGGGTACTACTGGGGCGCGCAGGGCCAGGCCGCCGGGCCGGCCGAAGGCGTTGCTCCCGTCGCGGGCGAGCGGATGGCCCGGTGCACGGAGCTGTCCGGGTCCGGCGAGGCCGTGCTGGGCTGCGAGGATTTCCAGGTCGCCCCGGGCGACCGGCTGGCCTACTGGATGTACGTCCCGCCGGGCGGCGGGCAATTCACCTACGGCCTGCGCCTCGGGGGCGGATGGCGCGGCGGCGAGAAGCTCCCCGACGCCAACGGCCTGCCGGCTTACCTGTGCCCCGACAAGGCGGGCATCTCGCCGGGCAACTGGCTCTACCGCGAGATCCCGCTGGGGAAGGTGGA
>DASRZG010000216.1:0-4679 GCA_035686585.1 Phycisphaerae bacterium | reverse complement strand
TGATGACCGCGTCGGCGCCGATCTCGGCGGCCTGGGCGATCATGCGGTTCAGGGCGTCGGTGCGGGCGTGGGCCATCATCTCGGTGTACTCGGTCAGCTCCCCGCCCAGGATCAGCCGGATCAGGGCGGACAGGTCCTTGCCGATCCAGATGGCATAGACCGTCTGGCCCTGGACCAGGCCGAGGACCTCGGTGACCGGCCGGCCGGGCACCTGGTCGGAGTTGAGCACCAGGACCTCCGCAGCCGGTGCGGCCGGCGCCGGCGGGGCCTGGGGGAGCCCCCTCATCCTCTGCTCGATCGCCAGCGTGGCCAGGACGACCAGGATGCCGCCGAGCAGGAAGAACACGGCCATCCTCAGCCACCAGGGCACGGGGGGGTCGTCCTTGACGATCACGAGCCAGGGGATCCCGCCGAATACCGAAACGAACAGCCCCAGCACAAACGCCGCCGATCCGATCTGCCGCAGTGTCTTCATGCCGTCTCCTTTCGTGCGGGTGCAATACATTATATAGGACGGGCCCCGGCCATCTCCGCCCGGCGGGGGGGGCAGGGGGGTGTTTACACTTACAGGCCCGCAGCGAAACAGGTGGAAGGCGCCCGTAACGAGCTTTTTTGAATGCGCTTAGGCGAATTAGGAGGCTGTTTACAAAAGGTGGTTTTGTAAACAGCTACACCAGCCCCGCCCACCCCTGGAGGATCTGGCAGGCGAGGTCGGGGCTGTGCCGGCCGGTGGCGACGGCGTCCAGGATGAAAGGCTCCAGATCGTCGAGTTGCTTGGGCGAGTAGCGGTCGGCGGGGAGGGCGGCGGTGTCGGCGACCCAGGCGGCGGTCAGCTCGACGTCCCAGCGGACCCACGGGCTGTGGCGCAGCGACGGCATGCCGTCGTTGGTCCAGCGGACGATGTCGAAGGGGGAGATCTGCAGCCGGCGGGACAGGTCGCGGATCTCGAAGACGCGGCATCGGGGGCCCATGATGAATTCCGGCGGGACGCCGAGGAAGCTGTCGGCCGGTGAGTCCAGGCCGTAGAGGGAGGCGTTGGCCAAGTGCTCCGCCGGGCGAAGGGCCACCCATTCGTCCACCCAGAGCGGATCGAGTCCGCCCACGTCGATCCGATCGACATCGCCGGGGCCGCGCATGGGGAGGAAGGTGGCGGTTTCAAAGCCGGCGCAGACCGCCCTGGCCTCCTCGACCGTCGCGGCCCCCTCGGCCAGCGCCTCCAGCGTGGTCCGGACGGGCCGGCGTGCCTGCTCCGCCGACATCCGCTCCTCAGGCTGCACGTCCCGGCCGACGATCCACGCCCGCACGCGGTCCCGGTCGTAGAGGGCCCACGGGCGGTACCTCAGGACGGGCATCCCCGCCTCCTGCCAGCGGAGGAGGGCGAGGGGCTTGACCTCGACCGCCCGGCAGAGCTCGCGGAGGGTGATCAGCTTGACCTCCTCGGGGATGCCCCACCGCTGGGGGATGTCGGTGAAGTCGTCGCGGAACGTCTGGCTCGCCTGGTATTCCGGGAGCATCCGCGGCATGTCCACGTCGGGGGTGATGCCGTACTGGGCGGCGTTGGCGCGGACGTCTTCGATCCGCCCCTTGTGCCAGCCGTCGGCCCACTTCTCACTGGGCGTCCGCGTCTTGACGATCTCGGCGTCGAACTGCGCCACGCGGGCCTTCAGTTCGTTGATGACCGCCTCGCGGGCTTCGTCGCCGGGGCGGTTTGATTCCAGCGTTTCCTTGACCATGGCCATCATCCTTCCTTTGAGGCGCCTGCGGGCGGCGTGCAGGCGGCCTTTGACGGTCGTGACCGGCACCTCGAGGAACCGGGCAATGTCGTTCTGGGAATACCCGTTGATGTAGTACAGCGTGGTGGCGGTCCGTTCGTGGTCGGGCAGGGACCGGACCGCCCGCAGCACAGCCTGTTTCATCTCGCGCTGCTGGGCGGCTTCGTCCGGGGCGGCCTGGTCGGCGGGGCGGGCGGCGGCGGCGTCCCACGGGACGGTGGCGAGCCTCCGGCCGCGGGTGAGGCGATCGCACTTCGTGAACACGATCCGCCGCAGCCACCCGGCAAAGGCGGCGGATTCGCGGAGGGTGCCCAGGCGGAAGTAGGCGGCGAGGAAGGCCTCCTGCGTGGCGTCCTCCGCCAAGTGGAAGTCGCCCGTCAAGGAATAGGCGTACCCGTAGGCCATGTCCTGGAGGCCGGCCACGAGGCGCCCATAGGCCTCCAGGTCGCCCCGGCTTGCCCGTTCGACGAGTGATTTCAGATCGTCCATGGCTGCCACGACTGGCCCGGCCCCGGCACCGGCCGGCGGATTCGGGCCCTCTGGCATATGGTCCCATCCCAGCAGGACGGGGTAACTGGATTTTCTCGAAAACTCGCGTCCCGGACGGGTGGGGCAGGCGGAAACGGGCCTTGCCCGCGCGGCAGCGGCGAGGATAATAGCCGGGGTGGTCGGGCCTGCCGAGGGAACGTGCGCATGGCTGCGAAGATCCATCCGACGGCGATTGTGGACAAGACGGCCCGTCTGGGCGACGGCGTGGTGATCGGTCCGCACGTGATCGTCGAGCCGGACGTGGCGATCGGAGACGATTGCGAGCTGCGGGCCGGGGCGGTGCTCTGCCGGTACACCACGCTGGGTGCGGGCAACGTCGTGGGGGAATACAGCGTGCTGGGGGGCGCGCCGCAGGACTACAAGTTCGACGCCGCCAGGCGCACGGAGTTGCGGATCGGCTCGGGGAACATCATCCGCGAGTACGTCACCCTCAGCCGGGCGACCACCCCGGGCGGCGCCACGGTGATCGGGGACAACTGCTATCTCATGACCCAGTCGCACGTGGGGCACGACTCGATCATCGGCAACCGGGTCATCTTGACCAACAACGTCAGCATCGCCGGGCATGCGGAGGTCGGCGACGGGGCGATCCTGTCGGCCAACACGCTGATCCACCAGTTCTGCTGGGTGGGCGAGATGGTGATGACGCGGGGCAACTCCGCCAGCACCCAGCACGTGCCTCCGTGCGTGACGCTCAAGTCCTTCAACGTGGTCTGCGGGCTCAACAACGTGGGCCTCCGCCGCGCCAAGCACATCACCCCCGCCGACCACGAGCAGATCAAAGAGGCCTACCGCCTGCTGTACCGCTGCGGCCTGACCCCGGCCGCGGCCTTGGCGGAGATGGACGCCCGCGACGACTGGGGCCCCGCCGCCGGGACGTTCCGCGACTTCGTTCGCCGCGTCGTGGCGGCCGAGAAACCCTACAAGCGCGGCCTGGCCGCTCACGTCAACCAGCAAGAGCGCCCGTGAGGGGGCATGGTGGGGGAGGGTTCGTCCTCCCGTAGGAAGCACATCGTCGTCCAGGCCCTACCCCCGGCCACGAGGGCCGGGGGGGAAATAAACACGGCGGGAGATGCCGTCTGAACCTGTGATGTCGCGCTAGTCTTCGTCGTCCTGGTCCGCGGCCTGCTCGGAGTAGCCGCGGATGACGATCTGCTCGATGTCGGTCGCGCCGCCGGTGACGGGGTCGACGGTGACCAGGACGGCATAGAGCCTCGGGTCGCCGTCGGCGACGGTGAAGGGGGTGGGCATATTGGTGGTCAGGAACTGGAGCACCCGCTCCTTCCGCCGGCCCAGGACGGAGTCGTAGGGGCCGGTCATCCCCACGTCCGAGATGTGGGCGGTGCCGCCGGCGAGGATGGAGGCGTCGGCGGTGGGGACGTGGGTGTGCGTGCCGAAGACCACGCTGGCCCTGCCGTTCAGCAGCCAGCCCATGGCGATCTTCTCGCTGGATGCCTCGGCGTGGAAGTCGACCACGCGGATCTTCACGTGCGGCGGGAGGTCGGCCAGGACCTCCTCGATCGCCGCCCAGGGCGAGCTGGTCGCCTGCATGTACAACTGCCCCAGCAGGCAGGTGACGGCGACAGCGTGCTTTTCGTCCTTGGTCTGGACGACCGTGTAACGCCGCCCGGCGGCCTTGGGCGACAGGTTGGCCGGACGGAGGATCCGGTCGGAGGTGCTCAGGATCGGCACGATCTCCCGCTTGCGATAGACGTGGTCGCCCATGGTGATGACGTCCACGCCGTAGTGGAGCAGCTTCTGATAGCCCTGGGGCGTCAGGCCGCTGCCGCCGGCGGCGTTCTCGGCGTTGCAGACGACCAAGTCGATACTCCGGTCGCGAATCAGCCCCCTCAGGTGGTCGGCCAGCATCCGGCGCCCGGGTCTGCCCACCACATCCCCGACGCACAATATTCTCACGGACATCAGATAGACTTTCTAGGGCCCTGTCTGGGCCGTACAATAGACCGGCGGTGCATTATACCCCACCCGGCCCCGGGGCCAAGCTCGATCCGTCCGTAAAGTTTCGTCCCCAGTGGCGGCACCGGGCGTGTATTTACGCCCGGGCAGGATGTAGCCGACAATACATACGGACGACGGCTTGGGCGCCCGAAGGGCGGCTCGTGGTGGTTCCTGCGTAAGTGTGTGTTTAGGAAGTGCTAAGGGATGATTGCAGTTCACGTCACGCATGAGGCCGTCGAGAAGATGGGGGGCATCGGGGCCGTCGTGGAGGGTCTGGTCACCACCGCGGCTTACCAGGGACAGTTCGAGCGGAACATCCTCGTCGGCCCGCTGTTCACCACCGACCGCCCTGCCGCCGAGAGGCTCGGCGCTGACGGGCGGGTGCTCTACAGCAGCCTC
>DASRZG010000215.1:0-4421 GCA_035686585.1 Phycisphaerae bacterium | reverse complement strand
TGCGGACCGCGGCGGGGCGATGTTCATCGCGAAGTTGCGGTAGGCGACGCGCTCGGCGGTGCAGGTCACCAGCAGCGGCAGGTTGCTCATCCAGAACTTCGCCACGTCGATCGGACTGAAGCCCAGCCCGTGCTGTTGCATCAGCTTCAGCCCGCAGACCGTGTAGTTGGTGTCGTCGTCGATCGGCATGCAGTCGACCGTCTCGATGTACGGGCCGCTGGGCTCGATCTTGTGGTCTTCCAGGACCTTCTCGGGGACCTTCCGCGTGAAGTAGTCGGCGAGCGGCCAGCGGCCGGAGTCCTTCAGATAGCCCCACATCTTCGGCCTTCGCCAGCCTTCGACGGGCTTTCCGAGCAGGCACCCGCAGACCCGGCCGAGCCACGCCCCGTGAATGCGGCCCGGCAGGGCGGCCTGGTCCACGGGCGGCAGGTCCGGCGCGGGTGGCCGCGCCGCGCGGATCCCCGCCAGGTCGGATGGTTCGACGTAGGGATAGTCTTCCTTGACGGGCAGCGCGGCGGTTCGGTCCAGCAGCGCCTCGGCGGCGGGCTGGTTGGCGGGATCTTCCAGGTCCAGCGCCTTGACCCGCTCGAACTCCGCCGCCAGCGGCGACACGTCCTTTCCCTCGTCGGTGCACTGTTTCCACTCGGTGTCCAGCGCCCCGGCGTCGATTTGCAGCCAGTAGATGTTCAGCTTCTCAGGCATTGGGATCTCCGTTCCGCCCCGGTGCGAAGCCGCAAGCGGGAGGGCGGGGGGCTCGGCGTCTTGGCCGCACCGCCGCCTCTTGCAGTCTGCTGTTCCGTTCCCATTGCGTAACGCCGGACGAAGGCCGGAGGCTTGCCGGTGGCACCCACCTGCCTGCCCGGCGGACCCCGTCGGGGCAGGGGCAGGCAGGTCGGATCGTCCATGACAGAGCACTACTCGGTCGCTTCCGCCTCCTGCTCGGGCGCGGCCGCCCCGGCCGCCCTGATCGCGCGATAGAAGCACCACCCCAGCCCGACCACGATCAGCGCGAGCATGACGGCGAGGATGATGTAGCTCACGAGCGATAACTCGTTGTCGTACTCGATCGCCGCCGAGGGGAACTTCACTGTCATCATCGCCAGTGCCAGCCCCAGCCCGCCGCAGATCCCCAACCCGAGCACGCCGACCCCGGCGCCCAGCCGCGCCGCTATGCTCGCCTTCACGGTTCGCCGTTCGCACGCCGTCACGGTCGCCCCGCCGAGCAAGACCGCGAGCAGCGCGCCCACGCCACCCATAGCCAGACGCCCAAAAGCGGAATGCAGCCCGCCGACCTCGGCCGCGGAAACGCCGACGCGAACGTCCGCCGACGCCCCCAGCATGTCCACCAGCGCGACGCCTGATCCGACCAGACCGGCCAGACCCAGCAGGACCGATAGAATCCCCGCCCCCCTGCCTCTCGGTGATGCGTCCGAGTAGACCGTCGGGATCGCGGCCGGGCTGACTCGGCGGAACCTTACGGCCGCGATGACGATGGCGAGGATCGGCGCCAAGCCCATCACCAGCAGGCCCACGAAGTTCCCAAGATGGAGACCGGCCCGCCGGCTGGTGGTCTTGACCGACCCCAGATCGTTCCAATCCGGCTGCTTGTCCTCGGGGACCGCTATAGGCAGCCCCGTCTTTACGTCGGTCTCCGGCCGCGAGTTCCAGCGGTACCGGACGGCGTAGGCCGTCCGCGGAGTGATCTTGGCCGTGGCGAACGTCAGCGGGGTCCCGGTGAGGTCCGCCGCCTGGAACGTCTTGTCCAGAGCCTTCCCGTCGGCCCCGGTCCCGCGGGACCAGCCTTCGACCATCGCCTCGGCCTTCTTGGGGTCTTTGGTCTGGGTCTCATCCAGCGGGAAGGCGTGCTCGGGGTCGTCGCTGAGAGGGGACACGAAGGCCAGTTCCAGCACGGGCCGCGGCGGCAGCTTGTCGGCCGCCGGGATCTCCACCGACACCTCGTCGCATTCGTACTGGAAGGCGTAGCCCTTCGGATCGGACAGGCTGTCGAACAAGCTCCACGCGAACAGCGCCGCCAGCACGACCGGGATCACCAGGCGGATGGTCCAGTCCCACCAGCGCCCGATGTTCCAGTCGCTTCGCTCGTTGGCGTGCGCGCGGAGCCGCCGGAGACGGAACAGCCAGCCCAGCACGAAACACTCCAGCAGCGCCGTCAGCGTGATCCCCCACGTCCCGTTGATGAAGTCGTCGAAGGTCCCCACCCAACTCAGCCCGCCCTGCGTGCAGAACAGCAGCCCGATGACCAGGCCCAGCAGCGTGATCCCGATCAGCACCTTCCCGCGCGACCAGCCGGTCTTGTCCACGACGCTCGCCAGGACGCTTTCGGTGATGGAGAACGCCGAGTCGATCCCCAGCAGGATGAGGCTGCAGAAAAACACCGCGCTGAACCACGCCGCGTGGGGGAGCTGCGCCAGGGCGTACGGGAACGCCACGAACGCCAGCGAGGGTCCGCTCTCGGCGACGGCGTCCACCGGCACGCCGTGCCCGGCCATCGCGCTGGCCTGCGCCATCGCGCCCAGCGTCGCGAAGACCGCGAACCCGGCCACGAAGCTCGTCCCCATGTCCGCCAGGCCGATGATCGCCGCGTTGTTGTTCAGGTCGCTCTTGCGGTGGAGGAAGCTCGCGTACGTGATCATGATCCCGAACGCCAGCGACATCGAGAAGAACATCTGCCCGAACGCCCACCGCCACGTGGCCGGGTTCGCCAGGCGCGTCCAGTTCGGCTCCAGGTAGTACTCCAGCCCCTGCATCGAGCCCGGAAGCGTCAGCCCGCGCACCGTCAGGATCAGCAGCATCAGCCACGGGATCGGAACCGTGTACAGCACGACCTTGCTGACCGTCCTTACCCCGCGGAAGATGCACAGGTACATCGCCGCCCACGTGATCCCCAGCGCCAGGATGATGTGCCACTGCAGCCGGCCGAGCGAGAAGCTCTCGTTGAAGCGGAGGTAGTCGGAGAAGAAGAAGCTCTTGGCCTTGTCAACGCCCTCCATCCCCTCACCCGCCCATGGCAGAGCGCCTTTCACGATGCCCACGACCGAGTAGTACAGGAAGCTTCCGCAGTAGGCCAGGATCACCGCGTAGTAGGTAACGATCACGAAGCTCAGGAGGATCTGCCACCAGCCCACGAATGCGAATCGCCGGTGGGCCCGCCCGAACGCGTCCGGCGTCGCCCGCTGCGTCAGGTGACCCAGCGAGAACTCCGCGATCAGCAGCGGGATCCCGATCAGCATCATCGCAATGACGTAGGGAATCAGGAACGCCCCGCCGCCGTAAGAGTACAGCTTGTACGGAAACCCCCACAGGTTGCCCAGCCCCACGGCCGAGCCGATCGCCGCCAGCACAAAGCCCCCTCGCGAGCCCCAGTTCTCACGCTGCTCTTCCAGGAGTGGACTTTCGGCCATGTCGATCCCTTCGAAACAAGAGACGCCGCGCTGTCGCGGCCCGCTCGCCGCCGGATCTCGCCGATTTGCGCCGCGTATGATGGACCAAGACGCCCCCGTGGGACAAGGGCATTCTGCCGGGCGGCCTTGCGTTCCGGCCCAACGGCGTTACCTTCAACGGCCATGAACGCCAGCCCAGACAACCAGACAGTGACGTGGTGTCGCGACCTGCCCGTTCGCTACGAAACCGACGTGGCCGTGATCGGCGGGGGCATTGCCGGCGCCTGCGCCGCGGCGGCCGCGGCCGCCGGCGGGGCGCGCGTCATCCTCGTCGAGCGATTCGCCGTTACCGGCGGGATGATGACCGTAGGCGGCGTGGGCAACTGGTGCGGCCAGACGCGCGGGCAGGGCGAGGTCTTCGACGAGATCCTGTCCGGCCTGGAGGCGTTCGGCGCCCTGGGCCCGCTGCGTCAAGACACCCACGGCGCCGAGTCGCGGATCTTCGATCACGAGATCCTCGCCGTCGTGCTCCAGGAGCTGCTGCTGCGCCGCGGCGTGAAGCTGCTCCTGCACGCGCGGTTCGCCGACGCGCGCGTCCGGAACGGGCAAATCACCGAGTGCGCCATCTGCGGCCAGTCGGGCCTCGAGGCCCTCCGCGCAAGGCAGTTCATCGACTGCACCGGCGAGGGACAGGTCGCCCGCGCGGCCGGGCTGGCCACGATGAAGGGCCGCGAGCCCAACGGCGCGCAGATCGCCATGTCCATGATGTACTTCCTCCGCGAGACGCCCGAGCCCTCCGGCCCGCAGGTCCCCGAGGGCTGGTTCGAGGCGATCCGCTCGCCCGAAGAACTGCCGATGACCAGCGTCTGGCCGAACGGACCGGGCGGCAAGGCGTTGAAGGTGAAGGTCCCCGGGTTCGACTCGTCGGACACCGAGAGCATGACGGCGGCGGAGATCCACGGACGGCGGCGGATGATGGCCGTCCTGGATTACTACCAGCGCGTGGAGAACCGCCCCTGG
>DASRZG010000214.1:0-2628 GCA_035686585.1 Phycisphaerae bacterium | reverse complement strand
GAGGGCGTGGGGAAGCCGGTGGTGTTGACCGTCAGCGTCCCGGCGGCGGTGATGTAGATGTAGTTCGTGGCGTTGTTGGTCAGGGCCTGGGCGGCGGCGGCGCTGTAGTTTCGGACGGTATCGCCGTCGAGGAATTTTCCGGCCCGCACGCCGAAGGTGAGGGTGCCGTCCTTGTAGACGCGGAGGTCTCCGGAGCGGATGGTCGCGGCCAGCAGGCGGTAGAGCATCTTATAGAAGCTCAGGTACCAGGGTTTGTCGCTGATGGCCGGGAAGTAGATGCCCTGCTCGCTGTCGGACGTGCCGGACAGGGCGTTTAGAATCGAATCACTTGGGTAGCTTTCAGTCATCGTGCTCGCTCCTCAACCCTCATCGTCGCTGCTGAGCGTCCAGGCCAGGCTCAGCGTATCTGTCCCAGAGGTGTAGGAATCGGCCGCAAGGTCGCTGCCCGGGTCCGGTTGCCCCGCCAGCGTCAGGCTGACCGTCTCGATGGCCGGCGTGACCTCGTTTCCCGCCTCGTCGGTGCCGACGGCGGCGAATTCGTAGGCCTCATCGGACCCGGGCGGCGTGCCGTCGGCCAGGGGCGGCGTGGTGAATCTCACCCAGTCGGCGCCGATGCCGAAGTAGCCGAGTCCGAAGCAGCCGAGTCCGAACCCGATTCCCGGCCCGTCGAAGCCGAAGGCGTTTTCGCCGAACCTCCCGATGCCGAATCCGATTTTTCCTTCCGCCCCGGCTCCCCAGGCGGCGATGGGCCGGAGGTTGACGGGCGTATCGTAGTCGATCTCTCCCCCCGCCCCGTCGTTTTTGTAGACGTTGAAGGTCCCGGCCGGTTCTACCGCCTGCTGGCGTGGCCAGCGGATCGTCGCCCGTGCTGATTCGGCCTGTATACCCATTTCTTTCTCTTACTTAATCACCCACCAGGCGGTGATGCGCACCTTGGCCGTTCCTTCATGGATACATGCCTCAGGCCGCCATCGGACGTCCAGGATGGTGCAGTTGGACCAGGAGACGTTATGGGCGTCGACGATGGTGACCACCGTGCCCTTAACGGCGAGGTAGCTGTTGAGCGTGGCGGCCAAGCTGGCGGTGGCCACAAACGCCACCGTTTGGATTGACGCCTCGGCGATTCGGCTGCCGACCTTTCGGGCGCGTTGGCCGTCGACACCGATACGGTCGGATATTTCGAGCTTCTCTCCGGACCCGCCGGGTCCGCCGTTCATGCCGGTGAAGCTCAACGCTCCGATCGTTCGCGCCATCGCTCACCTCGCCGGGCTATATTGCCCGCCCTCCGGGCTGACCACGTAGCCGCCGGCGGGGTCGGTGGCCTGATCCATCCGTTCGACCACCCGCTCCCATCGATCAATCACCTTCCCCAGTCGCTCGGCGATATCCAAACCCCGTTCCGTCGGCTCCATGGGTCGGGGCCCCCGGCGGCTGAGCCCCAGCATAACCATCTCCTCGCCCGACATTTCTGCCATTCGCCCCATGCGCTGGCCGCTTTGGAACTCTCCCTGATACCCTCGCAACAACTCGATATACCCCTCCACGGGGTCCCGGCGCCCGAAATTGGTCGTGATATTCGTCTTCCACATCCCCATCCGCCGGTCAAACGCCCCGATCCCCGGCGTGGCGGTAAGGATATTCTCCGCTTCCGTTCGCACGGCCCCGGCCATCGCCTCGGGGCTGGTCACTTGCATTTGCTCGACGTAGCTCCGCCCCGCCCAGCCGACGGCCCGGACCGGCTCGCCTCGGCCCGCCGCGACGGCCTTGAAGTATTCCTCTCCGACGGCTCCCACGCCGGGCGCCCCCGGCGCCGAGATAGCCCGCTGAGCAGCCTCGTAGCCGGCGATGGCCCCCGGCTCCCGGGCGATCAGGCCTTGCAACCCGCCCTTGACCTTGGCCTCGCCGGGCAGTTTCGCCCATAGCAAATCACGCAGATCGGCGGGGGCCGTGGCGGCCCAGTCCTGTAATTCCTTCAGAGCGGCCGGACCCCTCTTTTGTAGCGGCCGATACATGATCTTGTCGCCGATTCGCTGGGGTATCAGCGCCCCCGCCTGCGTCCGGGCCTTCTGGAGGTTCCCCATGAACGTGATCGCCCCCGTCATGGACGACTCTCCCATCACATCCCCGGACGCCTGGGTAAGATAGGCCAAGAGTTCGGCGGCCTGCTCGGGCGTCCAGTCATAGCCCCCGGCGGCCGATATCACCGGCGGCAGGGCCCGTGCCTGTTTTTGCGGGCTGACGATACGGCTCGCGGCCCCAAACTGTCGCAGCCATCCATAAGCCCCGCCCGCATCCGTTCCGCCGGTGACCCGCATGATATCCAGCATCGCCCCGCCGAGCGTCTGTAGATCCATATTAGGCCCGCCGACCTGGCCGAGGCGGGCGACCTGCTCCATCCCGCCGGCAAAGGTCGGCCAGGCAAGACCACCCTTGGCCGAGAGCAGACCGCCCACCGCCCCATACATCCGTTGGGGCGGCACCTGATATTGGCTCGATAATCTCCCGACGAGTTCATCCACCTGCTGTGCTGAAATATCGGCCGGTTTGTTGAACATCACCTCAGCCCGGACATCACCCACGCTGCGCTGGAGGTCTGCGGCGGCCTTTTGCCGCTGTTGGAGGTTCTCT
>DASRZG010000213.1:0-3147 GCA_035686585.1 Phycisphaerae bacterium | reverse complement strand
GGATTCCGGACGGGCACGGCTGCAGAAAGCGCAGCCGTGGCACCCGGCGGGGTCCCTGAGGCAAAGCACTACCTCTCGGGATTCTCTCCGATGCCCAGGTTCCTGTACAGGTACAGCCCGCCCTTGCCGGCGACGACGATGTCGGGCAGGCCCGAGCCGTCCAGGTCCACCACCTGGAAGTGAATGCCGGCGCCGGGGCAGACGCGGGCGGGGCCGAAGTCGATCACCTGCTTGGCGAAGCCCTCGCCCGTCCACTTGAAGTAGTACAGGCCGATCGAATCGTACCCGCCGGGGTCCTTGCCGCAATGGGCGCGGTAGCGCTTGCCCGTGACCAGCTCGCACGCCCCGTCGCCGTCGATGTCCGTCCAGAACATGTCGTGGTACTGGCTGCAGAACGGGTCGATGGGGTGCTTGATCCAGCTCCGCTTGCCCGCCTCGATCCGCTGCTCGTACCAGCAGAGCCCGTAATCGTGCGCCTGGCCGACGATCAGGTCATTCAGGCCGTCGCCGTTGACGTCGGCGACCAGGATCGGCACCGAGGCCGAGCCGAGGTCGAACTCCTCGTGCAAGGTCCACGGGCCGGCCAGCGGGTCGCCGGCGGGCGCTTCCAGCCAGCCGTGGCGGAGGATGATCTCGCCCCGCCCGTTGCCGGTGAGGTCGCCGAACCCCATCCCGTGGCCGGAGGGCTTTTCGTACAGGATGTGCTCGCGGAACGCGCCGGCGCCTTTACCGCCGGCGTCGGTGACGAGTTTGAACGCCCGCACCGGACCGCCGGGGGTGTTGGGGACGATCTCGACCCGCCCGTCGCCGTCCACGTCCCACGCCCGGATCGTCTCGATCGGCCCGACCTCGGCGATCTTGTGCAGAGGCCATTCCCTTTGCGGGTCGCCGGCGGGGTTCTCGCGCCAGCAGAGCGTCTTGCCCCACCAGCCGCCGGTGAGGAAGTCGGTGTACCCGTCGCCGTTGACGTCCATGGCGATGGTGGCGAAGTCGTCAAAGTACTCCCCGATCGCCGCCACCTCGCCGATCCGCCACTTCTTCCGGAACGTCGGTCCCGGGTACCAGTACCCGCCGCTGACGATGTCCAGCACCCCGTCGTTGTCCACGTCGAACACGCCCACCGACTCGTACCGCTCGTCGGCGATCAGGACTTTTTCGAATCGAACTGCAGGCATCCGTTACCTCCTGAAACGTTTCAATTTCATCCAATCCGCCAGTTGTTATCGAAGAACCCGTAATCCACCATCCGCTCCCCGTCCCAGACGAGGTAGTCCGGCAGCAGTTGCAGGTGCAGGTGGGTGGCGTCGGTGAGGGCCTCGGGCGTGGCGCCGGCGGTGATCACCCACAGGCGGTCCGGGTTGGCCGGCGACGGCAGGCAGGCGCAGACGCCAAGCCGCTTGCCCTTGTACGTCCGCCCGGCCAGCTCGATCCGGCCTCGCCCGACCTCCAGCGGAAGCTTGTCCGCGAACCGCCCGAGCAACCTGTTGGACCGGGGCGTGCCCAGCAGCAGCAGGTTGCAGCCGGCCAGGTCGGCGTCGGACAGGTCGGCGTCCTTGACGGCCGGGATGCGGTAGTTGCTCTGCCCGTCGAAGATGCCCCGGTGCACCCCGCCGTTGTGCTGCATGAAGTAGCCGGGGATCGCCCCGGCCATCCACTGGATCAGGGCCTTCTCGTGCGCCCCGCCGGCGGTGCCGGCCACCAGGCGGAGGGGATGGAAGAACACGTCCCCGATCGGGCCCGAGCTACCCGGGCGCTTCTGCCCGCGCCCCGCCGCCCTGCCGCGCCGCCACCGGCCGGCGGTTTGGACGAAGACCACGGGCCTTGCCAGCGACACCCGCCCGAGGGATTGGCCGTCGATGGTCAGCTTGACCGCCCCGCCTGCCATCGGGCCCAGCGCCAGCCGGCGAACGTTTCGCGTCCGGACGGTCACGCCGGACTTGTCGCGCCGGGCGTCCGCCTGGGCCGGTTGGCCGTAGGAATCGAACTGCTCGATCGCCACCCAGTGCGACCGGTTGTGCCGCAGCCCGTGCGCGGTCAGCCGGACGCGGGCGGGGGCGTCCTGGCGGCGCTGCCGGCCGAGCCAGCGGAGCATGGGCCGGACCGTGCTCTCGAACGTGCACCCGTGCCCGCAGCGGGGCACCTCGACGTAGGTGTGTTTGATGCCCAGCTCCCCCAGCAGCCGGGACATGTTCCGCGAGTGCTGCACCGGCACCCCCCCGCCGATGCCGATGTCCCACGCCCCGTGGGTGATCCACACTCCCATGTTGGCGAGGTTGCCCGGGCGGAACGCGGCCCCGCGTGCCACCCACGAGGGCTCCTCCCACGGCTGGGTCCGCATGATCAACCCGCCGGGCTTGGTCCACAGGCGGTAGTCGCAGTACCCGCAGTACGGCGCGGCGGCGGCGAAGGCGTCGGGATAGTGGCTGGCCATGTACCAGGTGGCGGCCCCGCCCATGGACCCGCCCATCAGGCTGATCCGGTCGGGGTCGACGGCAAAGGCGCCGCGGAGGCAGGCGATGGCGTCGAAGACGTCCACCTCCCCCGGCCCCTGGTAGACGCTGCCCGGGCCCATCCCGCAGGGCTTGGCGATGACGCAGTCGAGCCTCTCGCTCACCGCCCAGCCGGCCAGTTCCTCGCACCGCCGAACCGAGCCGGGCAGGTTCGAGATCGCCCCGGGGCTCAGGTCCAACAGCAACGGCTTGGGGCCTGCCCCATCGCCCGATTCGCAGACCGGCAGGGGCTGGAATTCGCCGTTGAGGCGCGATCGGTAGTAGAGGAGTTGTCCGGTCATATCCGTCCTTCTTGGCGGGCTCGCGGTGCGGCGCTTCAAGTCCGCTTCAATCGACAATCGACAATCGGAAATCGACAATCGCCTACCGGTCCGTCTTGACCGGCGCATCCCGCAGGGCGGCGGGGTCGGGGGCGTCCTGGTCGAGTACCCGCGTGCCGACGGGCTGAGGGACGGGGCCTTTCAGGAGCGGATCGTCCGTGCGGCGCATCCATCCTTCCAGCCGGCGCCGCATGTCCTCCAGGACGGCCGCCGCGTCGGGGGCATGGGCCAGGTTGGCGGTCTCGTTGGGGTCGAAGACCAGGTCGTACAGCTCTTCCGTGTGGACGGGCCGGTCGGCCCAGCCGTGGTCGGTCCAC
>DASRZG010000212.1:0-2060 GCA_035686585.1 Phycisphaerae bacterium | reverse complement strand
CTTCGATCCAAGCTCGGGGCCGACCTGAACCTGTACGGGCCGGACGACTTCGCCTGGTGCTGGGTGACCGACTTCCCGCTGCTGGAGTGGAACGCCGACGAGGGCCGCTGGGACAGCCCCCACCACCCGTTCACCGCCCCCAGGCCCGAGGACCTGGACAAGGTGGCCGCCGGCGAGCCGGAAGGCGTGCTCAGCCGGGCGTACGACATCATCCTCAACGGCACCGAGCTGGCCGGCGGGTCCATCCGTATCCACGACCCCGAGGTCCAGCGGCAGATCTTCGGCCTGCTGGGCATCTCGGAGGAGGAGGCCCAGTCGCGGTTCGGGTTCTTCCTGCGGGCGCTGGAGTACGGCGCCCCGCCGCACGGCGGGATCGCCTTCGGGCTGGACCGGGTGGTCATGCTGATGGTCGGCGCCGACAGCCTCCGCGAGGTCATCGCCTTCCCCAAGACCCAGCGCGGCCAATGCCTGCTGACCGACGCCCCCTCCCACGTGGATGAGCAGCAGCTCCGCGAACTGGGCATCCGCGTGGCGATCCCCCCGAAGCTCGAGAAGAAACCGGAAAACGGGTGACGCCCGCACCGTGATGTCCTTACCCCAAAGCCCACGGATCGCCATCCGTGGGCTTTTTTCGCCCCGTGCGAACAACGGCGCGGGCGGGTATCATACGCAATCTGGACCCAAGGGGCGAATCGCCGGGAACAAACACCCGCGCGTCGCGACTATCTGAACGGCGTACCTTGTGCCCCATGCGTAAAGGAGACCGGGAAGGATGACACCGATTCCAACCATCGCCTCTACCCGCCACCGAGCGATGCTCCCAGGCGTCACCGCCGTCTGCATCGCCGCCTTCTTGACCGCCTCGATGGCGGCCGACGCCGAAAGAGGCGGGCCCGAATCGATCTGGGAAGCCATGTCCGACACGGATTACGAAAAGGCTTTCTCCGCCGCGCGCTCGCTGGCTGCCGGTGGCGACGCGGCGACGGCCGCGATCGAGAAGCGCCTCAAGCCCCCCCGCGCCGATGCCGCCCACGTCGCCCGTTGCGTGGCGGACCTGGGCAGCACGAAGTACGCCACGCGCCAAGCGATGGCGGAGGAACTGTCGCTGATCGGCGAGCCGGCGCGGGCGGCGCTGGAGAAGGCGGCGGCCGGAGCCGACTCGGCCGAGGCCCGCAGCGCGGCCAAGGGGCTGCTCGAATCCCTCGGGCCGTTCGACCGCGCCACGGCCTCGCGCCGGCAGGCGGCGTGGGCGGTGCGCGTGCTGGAGACCATCGACACCGCCAGGTCCCGACAGGTCCTCGGGGCACTATCACAACCCAAGCCGCCCACATGGCTGGCCGGACAGGCCCAAGCCGCCCTGGACCGCCTGGCCGAAGCCGACAGGCTCCTGGGCGCCCCCGTCGGCACGACGCTGGAGTTCCGCCTGCTGCCCGACCCGAGCAAGCATGTCCACACGGGCGCCCTGCTTTCGCCGGAGAATCTCCAGATATACGCGCGGGGCCTCACCGAGAAGGGAACCGACCCGAGCGGCACCCCGTCGAACGGGATGTACTACCGCTGGTTTGATGCGGGGTGCGAGCTGCCCCCCACGCCGTATGCCTCCACCCGGGAAGGCCGGAGCTACGTTCTGCTGCCTAACGCCTATGAAGCCTGCCCGCCGGAGGGCCTGTCCGAGACCGACCCGTGGGAGATCGCCGAGGTCGACGCGGTCGCCGACGAGGCCGGGCTGCCGGCGATCCGGTTCGAGCTGGGCGCGCGGGTCACGCACTACCTGACCCAACTGACGCGCGACAACCAAGGCCGGTACATGGCCGTGCTGGCGGGCGGGGACGTGCTCTCCGTGATGCGGGTGGAGGGCAAGATGGAAGGCGCCGGCACGATCACGGGCCTGATGTCGCGGCGCCAGGCGCGTGCCGTCGTCGCGGCCGTTCGGGCGGGCGTGCCGCCGCACTGGTCCTTCGGCGAGGCGATCGACAAGCAGGACATCGAGCGCGTCAAGCGGATGCTCGACCAGTTCCCCACCCTCTTCCACGGGCCTTCGCCGAAAGACCCCATCCATC
>DASRZG010000211.1:0-6250 GCA_035686585.1 Phycisphaerae bacterium | reverse complement strand
ACCCCCCGCGCCACCAGCGGGGCGGCGCACAGGACGTACAGCCAACTGCTGACGCCCAGGCTGAACGACACCTCGGAGCTGACGAAGTACGCCAGGCCCACGGCCGCGAAGAAGAATTGCACGTCCAGGATGCTCTTGCCGTAGGTGGGCACCTTCAGCAGCGGCGCCAGCACCGTCAGCTCGCGCAGCCCGCTCAGGTCCACGCCGGTGCCGATGGCCGGGACCTCCGGCAGCCAGGCGTGGGCGCCGTTGACCGCCAGGACGCCGAAGGAGACGGCGAAGCCCACCCAGAACGCCTTCCGCCGGAAGACCGGGGGCGAGGGGCCGAGTTGATCGGCCGGGCCGATCAGCTCGGCGGCGAAGGTCGCGATCGGATACGCCAGGTGCTCCCGGCGGCTCCATTGGCGGTGGACGACCAGGACCCCGCACAGCATGGCCGTGAACAGCAGCCCCAACAGGGCGAACCAGAACGCCAGCGCCGGCGACCACGCCCGCCACGGCACCGCGGACAGCCCCAGGTGCTTCCCCGGGCGCCCCATGCCGCTGACGTAGTTCCGCGCGACGTCCGGGATCGCCCCGCCCGGCGCGGGGCGGGCGTTGACCAGCATGGGCCCGGGGACGTAGCCCAGCAGGTCCTTGGTGATCCAGTCGGGATTGCCGGGCTGGTCATGGAGGGGCGTGACGATCGGATGGGGGAAGGTCCACAGCAGACCCGACCCGGCGACAAAACAGCCCATCACCGCCAGCGAGAGCATCACCACCCACTCCGCCGACCGCACGCGCCGGCAGCGCAGCAGGTGCAGCAGCGGATTGATCCCCAGCACGCCCAGCAGGAGGATCGCGTAGGCATAGTTGGGAACCAGGTCGCCTCCGATGCCGGAGTATTTCGACCAGACCCCGTTGGTGGCGCCGTAGCAGGCAAAGCCCACCGCCAGCAGCACACCCACGATAATGGCCCGCAACGTCATGGGCCCTCATCGTATCGGCCCGCCCCCCGACAGAGAAGCGCCGACCGGACGGCGGCGGGGGTGCCCCGGACAAGCGGAGTACCTGTTTAGCCGCGACCCAGCGGGGAGCGCGTCCGCCGCCGGACACTGTGCCCTCGGAAAACGAGCCCCGTTCCCATGACCCTCGGGTTCCGGTGTTCTCATCCTCTGTGTGTGCGCCGAAGACTCATGATGAACTGCTCCGTTTTTCGTCCCAGCCCGGGAACAGGTCCGCGTCGGGGGCGTCCTACGGGTAGGCCGGCGGAAAGGCGGCGTGAGCGAATGAGACAGGTAGCCCTGTGGGTGGCTGTGATCGTGCTTTCGGGCGGACGACCGGCCCGGGCCCAACCGATGCCCGCTGCGGACGCGGCCCGGGCCGAACTGGCGGCCCGCCTGATCAAGGAGCTGGGCGATGACCGGTATCGCGTCCGCGAGGCCGCCCACCAGAAGCTGCTGACGGTGGCCGACGAGGCGACCATCGCCGCCCTGAAGGAGGCGACGAAGCATCCCGATCCCGAGGTGGCCATCCGGGCCGAGGAGATCCTGCGCAAGCTGCTCCACCACACGCACGTCGTGGTGGACGCCCTGGGCCGGTCGATCGCCGGGGCGAAGCTGGAGATCCTCTCCGCCTCCGGCCAGGAGATCGCGTCGGTCGTGTCCAACTCGCTGGGGTTCGTCTTCGTCGAGCTGCCGCCGGACTCCCCGCGGCCCCGGGTGCGGTTCTCGCATCCGGAGTACGGCCTGGCCGATGGACCGCTGCAGGTCGCCGGCGACGAGGGCATGGTGCGTGTTCCGCTGGTCGACAGGCGGACGGAGGCGTTCCGACGGGCGCTGACCGGCGTGGTGCTGGATGCCGACGGCAGGCCCCTCGCCGGCGCCGGGATCCGATCCACGATCGTGTGGACGCCGGGCGAAGGCCTGATCCAGTACCAAAGGGACCTGCCGACGATTCGCACCGACCGGGCGGGCCGATTCGCCATCTACGTGCCCGACACCAACCCCAAGCGGGAGCGCGGCAAGCTCATCCCCCCCAACTCCCGCTACGCCTTCAGGGTGAGCCCGCCGGACGGCGCCGACCTGTTCCCGTATGCCGGCGCGCATCACAACACCAGCGCGGTGACGGTCCGCCTCCGCCGCCCGGAGCACTTCCACCGCTTCCGGTTCGAGAGCCCCGACGGCGGGTTCGTTACCGACCCCAAGCACCTCGTGTACTTCGGCGTCAGCCACGTCCAGGCTGACAGCGGCGGCACAGTGGGCCTGGACCGGCGGTATCTGGCCGACGGAGGCAAGCTGGTGTTGGGGACCTACCGGGCTTGGGACGGCCGGACGAACGTGGAGTTCCTCCCGCTGACCGTCACCAAGGACAGCCCGACGGACCTGGTGTTCCGCCTGCCCGCGCCGGTCACGTACCACGGGCGCGTCGTCGACGGCATCACCGGCAAGCCCGCCGCCGGGGCGTTCGTCATGGGCTACTGGTCACACGGCCACAACAACCTGGCCCTGCTGACGGACGCGGAATGGAAGGACCTCGAGGCCCTGCCCGCCGCCCAGACGCACGACCACGCCGCGCTCAAGCCGCTTGGCCGCATGTACGCCGTGCGCGCCGTGACACGCACGGACCCGGCCGGCCGATACCGGATCACGGAAAAGCCCGCCCAGCCGTTCGGCGGCCTGATCGCCTTCGCCAGGGACCGCCTGCCGTATGGACCCGACATGCGGGCCCTGCCCGCCCCCGACGATGTCCATCAGGTCGCCGTGGCGGAGGTGCCGCTGTTCCCGGCGGCCAAGGTGGTTGTCGAGCCGGTCTGGAACGGCCAGTACGGCTCCATCTCCCCCCTGTGGCTCATCGACGAGCAGGACCAGCCCGAGTGGATCGGGCGGCTCCGCGCCGCCTGCCGGCGCGGCGGCGGGATCCAATACGTTCACTGGCTCAAGCCGAACCGGCCCCAGGCCATCTATGTCCCGGCCGGCGTGCGGCTTCGGCTGCGATTCGAGACCCCCTACGACGACAAGTGGTCCGACGCCACCTGCGACAAGGTCATCCAACTCGACACGGGCAAGGAGATATCGATCGGCAAGGTCACGTTCTCGCCGGGGGTGGCCCTATCGGTACAGGTGGTCGGCCCGGACGGCAAGGGCGTCGAGGGCGTCGCCGTTCGGCGGATGTACAAAGGCACCGACTCCTGGTCGATCGCCCACAATACCGACGCCGACGGGATGGCCTGGTTCCACGCGGATCCCGATTCGGCCGGCACGCTGGGCATTTCGGAGCTTCTGCGGGGAGAGGCCTTTCCGCGCGGGCTGCGCCCTGACGTACCGTTCCAGGTCGGCCGGGACGCCCCGCCGGCCCCCTTCCGCATCACCCTGACCGCCGAGCAGGTGGCGAAGCTCCTGGGCGACCGCGCGCCTGGCCGTTGACCACGGCTCGTTCAGACCTTGACGGCTTTCGAGAACGGCGGTATCTTTGGGGTTTAGGGCAATCCACGCGGCGGCCGCGGGGCGCGGCGTCGATGACCGGTCCGCCCTCTGCGGCCGATTCGTGCCGCCCACCGGCGGGGGCCGGAAGGAGGAATGGACGAATGTGTCTTCCCGCGAGCAGGCGACGGCGCTGGCATTGGACTGTGGCGGCGGCTGTCTGCCTGGCGGCCTTCGGCGCTCCCCCCGTCGCCTTCGCGGCGGTGAACGTCTCGATCAACTCCGGCCTGACCTACCAGACGATCATCGGCTGGGGGAACAACTTCTCGTCCGCCGGGTCCTATCCGGACGTGCCGGCCGTGATCGTCGACCAGATGAAGCAGGACACCGTCGAGAACCTCGGCATCTCCTGGATCCGCATGGGCTCGCCGGTGAATCTCGACGGGGAGTGGATCGACGTGCCGGGGACGCTGGTGGACTTCCGCGACCGGGTGGAGGCGGCCGGGGCGCCCTTCCACATCCAGGCCGGCGGGCAGTTCGGGCCGTTCCCGGAGACCAACCCGCGGCTGTACTTCAGCAGCGGCTACTATGCCGACGCCAACGTCAGCCTGTGGAAGCAGTGCTACGACCAGTACGGCATCCAGCCGACGTACTTCAACGTCGTCAACGAGCCGGACGACCAGAAGCGGGACCAGCCCTCGTGGCTGGTGATGGAGCACGGCAGGGAGCTGGTGCGGCGGGCGGCCGAGCAGGGCCTGGACATGACCATCTCCTGGGCCGACTGCGAGTCGGTCGATCGGGAGATGCGGTACATCAACCAGCAGGCGGGCTCGGGGATCTTCGACGACGGCACGGTGGGGATGATCTCCTACCACGCCTACGGCTCGACGAACGAGACGTCCTGGCGCAACCAGATCCGCGACTTCGCCCGGTCGAAGGGCCTGCCGACGTCGATGACCGAGAACAACCGCGGCGACGTGTACGAGTTCGTGGACGACCTGGTCGAGGCGGACGTGTCGCGCTACCTCGTGCCCCACTTCTACAACACCGCGGTCAACGACATCAGCGCCTCGCGGACAACCATGGTCCGCGGGCCGCACTTCTGGTCGTTCCGCCAGATCACCCACTACGTCCGCCCGGGGGCGGTCCGGATCTCCGCCGGCTCCTCCAGCGGCGCCACCCTCATGCCGGTGGCGTTCGACCAGGACGGCGGGCAGGTGCTGGTGCTGCCGAACGAGTCGTACTCGCAGCAGACGGTGAACGTCTCGGGCCTGGCGGCGGGACAGTACGGCATGAGCCGGTCGGTCAACAACGCCCCGGCCGAGGAGCTGGGCATCCTCAACGTCGGCGGGTCGTTCCAGGTGAACGTCCCCAGCCGGACGGTGCTGACGATCTACCCGCACGCGGCCGGGACCGACCTGCCGCCGCAGATGAACACGTGGAGGGCATCGCCGGAGTACATCCTGCCCACCTCCAGCAGCGTGAGCCTGACGGTCGACGCGGACGATCCGGAGCTGGCGGGGCTGAACTACTCCTGGACGCTGGCGTCGGAACCGGCCGGTGCGAACGTCTCGATCGCCAACCCCTTCTCCGCCGGCACGTCCGCCTCGGGCATGACGGTCAACGGCGACTATACCTTCGAGGTCGCCGTCTCCGACGGCAACGCCGCCAACGACCAGGTCCGCACGGTGGTGGTCAACCGCTCGCCCAACGCCGCGCCGCGGATCGTGGAGCTGTTCACCATCCCCAACGAGCTGGAGATCGGCCAGTCGATGGCCGTGCTGGCGGGCATCCAGGACCGCGAGGACCAGCCGGACATGGACAACCCCACCAGCGCGATCAGCTACCTGTGGAGCGTGGTCGAAAGCCCGCCCGGCGGGACGGTGCACATCGACAACCCCACCTTCCGCGGGGCGACCCTCACCAACTGGTCCGAGCCGGGCACCTACCGCTTCCGGCTGAGGGTCAGCGACCCGTCCGGCAACGTCACCGTCCGGGACAGCGGGCCCGTGACGGTGTATCCCCAGAACCTGTATGCCCCGGCGATCTCCAGCATCTCCTGCGTCGTGACGGGCCAGACCACCGCCCTGCTGTCGGCGAACACGTCCGATCTGGACGGCGACGACATTGTCCACTGGTGGCGGCTCGCCGACGGGCCGGCGGGGGCGGAGGTGGTCTTCGAAACGCCGGACGAGACGACCACGAAGGTCTCCGGGCTGACGGCCGGCGGGCACTACACCTTCGAGCTGGCGGCGATCGACCGGTCCAAGTGGACGCACGCGACGACGGAGACCTCGCCGATCTTCCGCGTCGGCCCGCCGGTGTACGTGGGCAACGGGCTGTTCGCCTTCACGGTCCGGCTGGCCGCGGCCGACAGCGCCGAGAAGATCGTGGCCTTCGTGGGGGGATTCGCCGGTCCGATGAACCAGATCTGGGACGGCGGCGGGTCGGTCCCGACGCCGACGCTGGACGCGGGCGGGGCGATCGACCTGGACCAGGACTCCCACTTCCTGCTGTATGACGCCGACATCCTGGGCTCCGGCGTTTCGGAGGACGGCCCCGGGACGGGCACACTGCTGGACGGGACGTTCACGATCGACCCGGCCGCGGCGGCGCAGGACCTGCCCTTCGCGCAGGTCGTCCTGTCCCCGGGCACGCAGGTGCAGTTTGCCGGCTCGGCCGGCGACGCCTATGACAGTTGGGTGGACCTGTCGGTGGCCATCGCGGCCCCGGTCTACGGAGACGCCAACATCGACGGGAAGGTCGGCATCGCGGACCTGTCCGCCCTGGCCGATCACTACGGCGCAGGCCCGGCCGCGACGTGGGCGATGGGCGATTTCAACGGCGAC
>DASRZG010000210.1:0-4443 GCA_035686585.1 Phycisphaerae bacterium | reverse complement strand
CGGGCGCCACGGTGTACGTGTAGCCGCCCGATGAGCCGCTACGCTGAATCTTGCAGGAGGCGTAGGCATTACCGTCCATCTCGGTGTTGTACAGCCCGTAGGTGTCGGTCTTGGCCACGGCGTTGAGGAACTCGCAGTACTGCCCCGCCGTCACCTCGTACTTGCCGATGCGGTACTCGTAGTCCACAGCGCCGTAGCCGGTGCTGTCGGGCGTGTTGCCGACGTTGCCCACGGGGACGGTTTCGATGTCAAGTGCTTGCGCGTTTCCGTTCCCGACCAACAATGCCGCTACTGAGACCAAGAGGCCAACCGTTCCTACCCTCATCGCTCAACCCTTTCCTATCTCACGCCGCGCCCCATGCGCGGCGAATCGTCCACGCAAAGACTGACAAGACAGGTGAGCGACCCCGTCCCCTCAGCGCACAACTACGCTGAGCCGAATGAGCGGAACTCCCCTCCTCCGAAGGCGTGAGCGGCGCCCCCACTACTGCTCGTGATTGTACCACGGATCGGGGCTTTGTCAAGCGTCGATAGGCGGCCAGCGATTCAGGCAGAGCCCGGGCGCCTAATGGCGAAGGCGACCTTCGGGCATGAACTGGTACGGTGCGTGGCTTGCCACGCACGCGGTTCCTCCGTGGTTTCTGCGGCGTGCGTCCCGATGTACATCGGGACGCACCCTACTCCAGGGACGGCGCCCGCTACTTCCGGCGCCGGCGGCGAGTGGATTGCGTTCTTCGCGGCCGCCGGCGGCGGGACCGCTTGGCGAGGAACTCGGCGAGCAGCTCATCCTCGCGCGCGTGCATCTTCGCTGCGGCGCGGATCGGGCCGTCGTCGTATCCCATGAGGTGAAGCAGGCCGTGGACGACGTACCGCATCAGCTCGCGCTGGACGCCGCACCCGCGGGCCCGGCCCTGCTCGGCGGCGATGTCCCCGCAGACGACCAGTTGGGCGCTGATTCCCCGTGTGCGGGCATCGGACAGGTCGAAGCTGACGACGTCGGTCGGCCCGGTCCGGCCCGCCCATCGGCGATTCAGGGCGGCCATCTCACTGCGGGAGACCACCGCCAGGTCCACGTCGGAGATCGCCGCGCCCTCTTGCTCGGCCACGAAGGCCACCAGCGCCGTGATCTTCTTCCGCGGGACGCGCATGGCGTCCTGGGACGACGAGATCACGACGTTGGGCCTTGCCGGCCGCGCGGGCATGGACAGGAGCATATTCCTTTCCCGTCGGCGACGCAACAGGCACCGGCCGCAGCACTGGAATCGGCGCGGGGGCGGATGTAGATTGTTGCAGCCATGAGCGAAGCGGGTATCCAGCCGAAATGGTCCCTGCCGTACCGTACGCCCCATTCCTCGCGGGGGCAGAGGGCGCTGCGCGTTGCCGCGTACGTCCTGCTCGTGGGGGCGATCGTCACGCCCGTCGTGCAGTTTCAGATCAGGACGCGGAGGAGTCATCGCAAGGAGCTGGAGTACCGGGCATTCCAGGACAAGTACGAGCACCTCACGGATGAGGAGCTTGCCGCGCGGGGGATCAAGAGACTCCCCGCCCCCGGCAAGACGACCCGGGGAGCGATCGGGCGATGGCGATGGGCGGTCCAGCCGTTCTGGGAAGGACGCAACATCTACCAACCGCACGAGGGGACGGAACCCATCCCGGTCTGGCTGCACCCGAACATGCCGTTCACCGTGATCCTTCTGACCCCTTTCGCGCTGCTGGGCGTTGAGGCGATGGCGCTGACGTTCAACCTGTGCAAGGTGCTCGTGCTCGTGGCGGCGATCCTGGGCGCGGCGCGCCTGGCGAATCACAACGGCAGGAAAATGCCTGACTGGGTCCTCGCCCTCGCCCTGCTGTGGGCGATCCTGCCGATCGTCGGGGACATCCAGCACGGGAACACCAACGTATTCGTCCTGGCGGCGATCGTGCTGCACCTGTGGTGGTACCGCCGGGGTCACGATCTCCGGGCCGGCGCCGCTCTCGCCCTGGCCATCTGCCTGAAGATGACCCCCGCCCTGTTCCTGCTGTACTGGGCCTACCAGCGGAACTGGAAGCTGCTGGCCGCCGCGGTGGTCGCCTTGGTCCTCTTCGCGGTGGTGGTCCCCGCGGCGGCGCTGGGCCCGTCACCGTACGCCACGCTCGCCGGCTCGTGGTTCGACAACCTGATCTACCCGGGGCTGGTGAAGGGCTCGTGGTATCCGGTCCACATCAACCAGTCCCTTCCGGGGGTGTTCTCGCGGTACTTCTTCGCGCCCCCCAGTCCGAATGGGGACATCTTCTGGAATCCCGATGACTTCACGTACGCCGAGCAGCTTCAGCGCCAGACGCCGTATTGGATCACCTTGATCGGCCTGCCGCCGTGGGGGGTGAAGCTGCTGGTCCGCGTCGGGCAGTTGGCGATCGTGGGGCTCATGGCGTGGGCGATCGGCTGGCGGAAACTGCCCCGCGACGACGGGCGGCGGGCGCTGCACTACGGGCTGGTCGCGCTCGGCATGCTCCTGCTGAATCAGAGGACGTGGGACCATCACGCGGCGATCCTGCTTCCGGCCAACGTGGCGATCTGGTACGCCATCGCCTTCGGGCGAGTGGGGCGCCGGGTGCGGTGGGCCGCCCTGATCCTGATGCTCCCGGCCGGGCTGCTGGTCTGGGGAGGAGGAACAACGCTCTTTGTCCTGATCGCGAAGATGATGGGCGAGAGCGCGAAGGTCGGTGACCGCTGGGCGGATATCGCCGAGGCGTACGGTCCGGCGTTTTATCACTTCGTGCTGCTGCTGGCGACCGCGGCGATGTTGAGCATCGCACTGAGACACGGCACGGACCCCTACGCGGACCGGCGGCAGCGACTCTCCGGGTAGCGGCGTTTGGAAGCGCGGCGAACTGCAACGTTCTGGGCTTCGCCTGCATCCCGGCCGGTCGTTCCGGTCAGGCGTCTCCCTCGATGCGGGCCCGGTCGCGTCGTTCCGCGTGGGCTTCGCGCGGCGTCTTGTCGGGCTTCTCGTCGGGCGCCTCGGCGGCGGTGGGCTTTTGCCCGTTGGGGGCGGGATACGGAATGCGGGCGTGGTAGATGGCACAGAGGCTCTTCACGAGAGAGCCCTCGATCGCGTGCACTTCCTTGAGCGTCAGGTCGCACTCGTCGAGCTGCCCGTCCATCAGGCGGCGGCTGACCATCGTGTGGACCTGGCTCTCGATGCGCCCGGGAGTCGGTTCCGGCATGGCGCGGACGGACGACTCGGACGCATCGGCGAGCATGAGGATGGCCGCCTCCTTCGAGTGCGGCTTGGGGCCCGGGTAGCGGAACTCCAGCTCGTCGGGTGCGCGTTCGGTGTCGGCTTTTCGCCGTTCGGTGGCCGCCTGGTAGAAGTACTGCACCAGCGTCGTTCCGTGGTGCGTGGAGATGAACTCGTGAAGGAGCCGCGGCAGGCCGTACTCCCTGGCCAGTTCGAGCCCGTCCTTCACGTGCCCGGTGATGATCAGAAGGCTCATGGCGGGCGACAGCTTCTCGTGCTTGTTGGAGGCCCCGTTGCTGTTTTCGACGAAGTACTCGGGCTTGTTGATCTTTCCGATGTCGTGGTAATAGGCCCCGACCCGGGCGACCAGCCCGCGGGCGTCGATCACCTCGGCGGCGGCCTCGCACATGGAACCGAGCTGGAGCGAGTGGTTGTAGGTTCCGGGGGCGCCCGTCCGGAGCCGCTGCAGGAGCGGTTTGCTCGGATCGCACCATTCCAGCAGCGTCATGCTCGTGGCGATCCCGAAGGCCCGCTCGATCACCGGGAGGATGCCCTGGATGAGGAACCCGGCCAGCAGTGCCGCCCCCGCGCCCCAGAGGCTGTCGGCGAGGGTGAAGGCCCACGGGACGCTGGTCGACAGCGCGTAGGCCCAGGTGCTGGCGAAGACGACGGCGGCTGCCGCGGCCGACACCTTGATCAGCTTGTTGCGCGTCCGGACCTCGCGAAGCTGCGCCGCGCTTACCGCCGCCGCCGCCACCAGCACGACCAGCAACACCAGGTCCGCGCGCATCTGCAGCACCACGTACATCGACAGGATCGAACCCATCGCCAGGGCGAAGCGCTGGTCGTGGGCGATCACCAGGATGAAAACGGCCATCAGGATCGGCAGGGTGGCCGCGTACGGGTTGGCGCCCAGCCGGTCGATCAGCTTGGTCACGGCCAGCATAAGGAACATCAGGGCGACCACGGCGAACCCGCGCCAGTGATCCCGGACCAGCGCGGGCTCATAGCGGACGATGTACCCGCCCATCAGGAGCGTCACGACCAGCAGGATCGCCGACCGTCCCAGGACGCGGACCCAGCGGGCCCACGGCGCCCGCAGGCGCTCATCGGCGAGGTATTTGGCGTGCTCCTGCCCCAACAGCCTGAGCCCCTCTTCCGTGAGGGGACCGCAGGGGGTCCCGTCCGGAGTCTGCTTGCGGCTGCGTGGGACAAGGAGGTC
>DASRZG010000209.1:0-15013 GCA_035686585.1 Phycisphaerae bacterium | reverse complement strand
TCGAACACATAGGAGACACCTCGTGCGCTACACGTCAATGGGCGTTGCTCTGCAAGTGATCGCCTTGATCTCGCTGGCCGCCCCGGCCGGCGCCCAGGTGGTCGTGTCCAACGAATACAGCAACCTCAGCGCCACACAGGCCCTGGCCGACGTGCCGGTGACGTTCTCCCGCATCGGGGCCGAGGGCGACTTCACCAAGGGCATCACGCCGTCGGTGGCCGGAAAGAAGCTGCCCGCCCAGGTGGACGTGCTCCGCCGCGCCGCCGACGGCTCGATCCGCCACGCCCTGGTCTCGTTCGTGTTGCCGGCCCTGCCGGCAGGGGGCAAGGTCAAGCTGGACTGGCTCAACGAAGCGCCCCCCGCGCCCCCGGCGTTCGTCTGGGCGGCCGACCGCGCGGGAGCGGCCCTGAAGCTGACGCTGTCGCCGGCCGACGGGCCGGCCCTGGTCTCCGACGCCGGCAGGATCCTGGGCCGTGACTGGGCCCCCTCCGCACGCGTCAGGCTGCTCCACGACGGGCCGGTGATGAAGGAATACGAGGTCCGCGACATCCCCGTCGACGCCGCCGGCACCCCGGACAAGTACATCGAGGTCATCTGGCGGCTGAGGGCCTTCACCGGCCAGAAATCCGTCCGCGTGGCCGCCATCGTCGAGAGCAGCAAGGACCGCCCGGCCAACGCCAGGTACCCCGTCTACCGAAAGTTCGCGGGCGTCAAGCTGACCGACGGCGGCCGGACGCTCTACGAGGAAGGCCCCTACATCCAGTACGACCAGACCCGCTACCGCGTGCTGGTCTGGACGGACGGGCCGCTGGAGGACATCGAGCGCCGGCCCAACTACGACTACTGGGTCAAAGGCCGCTTCGTGCCGAAGTACCGCTGGGCGAGCAAGGCCACCGGCCAGTACGCCAACATGACGCCGGCCAAGGTGGACGCCACCTTCGACGAGAAGGGCGACGCCCGCAGCAAGCCCACGCGCAAGCAGGGCATCCTCGAGAACGGGATCATCTTCTGGCACATGCCCCGCGGCGGCAGCCGCTGGGACATCAACCCCTACCCGGCCTGGTCCGTGGCGTATCTGCTGGGCGGGGGGAGCGAGACGTATCGCCGGATCCTCCACGCCGACGGCAACGGGGGCGGGGCGTTCTACATGCACATCCGCCACAAGGGCGCCCCCGGCTACGACGTCTTCTCCGCCGACGCCCCCAAGGGCTGCCGGATCGACCGGTACACCAATATCCCCGACGCCGTCCGCCCCAACCTCGAGCCCGACTACGCCCACGCCCCCTCGCTGGGCTACGTCTCCTACCTGCTGACCGGGGACAAGTTCTACGGCGAGGAGTTGAGCTTCTGGGCCAGCTACCAGATGGGGCAGAACTGGAAGCAGATGGCCCGCTCCTTCGCCTGGAGCTTCCGGCAGGTCGTCGACGCGGCCTTTATCCAGCCGGACGACAACCCGCTGAAGAACGCCTTCACCGCCGGCGTCGAGCGGACCCTCAACCAGATGAGCCAGCAACTGCTCAAGTCCACCCGGCGGGTCCACTCGCCGCCGGATACAGTCTTCAACTGCAGCGGGCGGATGGACTGGATCAACTGCACGCGGTGCTCGGACTGGATGTACTCCTGGGTGGTCTGGTCGCTGGGCAACGCCGCCGACAAGGGCTTCCCCCAGGCCAAGGCCCTCCGCGACTGGTCGGCCGAGTACATCATCGGCTTCTATACGTCCAAGGACACCTTCAAGGCCCCCGACGGCAAGGTCTACACCTACGACCCGCGCGACGCCATGCCGTATTCCACGGCCGTGGCGCTGCACGAGTGCGAGATCTACACCGACCAGCGGGGCATCCGCCGCGTTCGCCTGGGCAAGAAGATCAAGGACCTCGATAACTACGCGGAGATCTGGTACTGGACGAAGGTGAACGAGGACAACGCCTTCGAGGGCTACAAGACCCCGGGCCTGAAAACCTCTCCCGACGCCAACGGCGTCTGGCCGCTGAAGGAAGACGGCTGGGGCCACGGCATGTACAACTGGGGCAAGCAGCAGCGCTGGTGGGCCTGGCACCGCTACGGGGCCTGGGTCGGCATGGTAGCGGCCGTGGAAGGAAACGTCCCCAACGCCCTGGAGGCCTGGAAGAAGATGACCGAACTGGCCGGGCCGTCGGAATACGGCTACGAAATGGTCCCCCGCGTGGAAGGCTGGGAGTAGCCGGCTCTATCCGCCTCAGAATTGGTCGCCTTGCATGGCGGTTGACAGCATCGGAACGTGACTCCAGCAACCGGTTGGGATGCACGAATTGCATGGGTGGATCTTGAGCAGGCCCGGGAACCGTGTCAGCAGGAGACCCTTTGACATGTCCCTGGCTTGCGACCAACGCGGCTGCCAGAGCACCTCTCCCAGTTTGCGCCGATTCGCGGTGAAGAGGTCCACCAGGGTATACTCCGTCATCCAGAAGAGCTCCGGCAGCTCCTTCTCCAACCTCGTGATGAGTCCGGGTTGCAGGCATCTCTGCTCCCAGTCGGCCCCGCCGGGAGGGCGCAGATGCGCTATGTACGCGTCTCTACCGATCTGTCGAGTGCGCAGGATTGGCCCGGGGCCGGGATGACCGGCGGTGAGTCGCCTGACCAGACGTTCGATCCACCATGCTTCCGTGAAGGTTCCCTCAGGCATCAGGGCACGCAGTTCCTCCGCGAAGTGCTGAAGATGTCCGAGCGTCTTGATCTCCGCGCTTCGGATGTCCACGTTGGAGGCTTTGGGTAGAGGCACGACAACAGCCGCCACATTGAACTCACGGAGTTGTCCCGCGACATACCTGCGTCTCGGCAATCTGAGAATCCAGTCGCGCAGGCGTTGGCCGCAACTGTCGGAAGACGGCTGGAGCGCGAACACGTCCCACACGGAGGTCAACCGATTGGCCTGCAGGCAGAAGAACACCCCCAGATTGTCGTCACTGATGATCCAATGCGTGCACCAGTGAAGGCTGGCATGATACTTGTAGTCGGCCGCGACTCCGTAGCCAAACTCCGCCTCCGCGACCCACGTGTCGGTGTTGAGCGTGTGACCGAAGATGGTTACCACATGCGTCTCGAGCTTCCTGCTCTGTCTGCCTCTGGTCACGAAGCACAGCAGAACGGGGACCCCGGATTCCACTCCGGCGTGGACGAGGCTCCTGTAATCCACCCCGATCGCCTGAGTCTTCGTGAAGTCAACCGCCAACGGCGACAGGCCGACATCGCGGAACACCCGCACCATCTCGTGAAGCTTCAGGCCGCGGCCCAAAGCGACAGGAACCAGCTTGTTGATCTCGGCCGGCGTCGGCTCGGAACCGTCACGAAGCCGAAGGCCCATCGCGCGGAGGGCCATGGACATGGCCGACTGTGCGCACTTGGCTGACCGCCCGTTCTGCTGACTGAAATACACTGCTTGCATCCGGAACCTGCGTCCTCCTATCTGCACGCTGTGCTCGCGAACGCCGTTCAGGAAGTTGTTCAGCAGAAGCTGCGGACGCACAAACGCTTCATACACGTTACCTGAGGGATCGGTCAGGCCGCCGATGCGCTTGACGAGGCAATGAATCAGGAGCTGATCGTCCGGGACGTCCCGGAAGGCCTTCTCGTCAAGTACAGCGGCCGCGAAGAAAGAGAGAATGAGGCATTCGCTCTTCACCGGGCGTTTCAGGACCCTCGACAGTTGCTTGTCCTCAAGCTCGAAGATCGGCAAGCCTGTGGGGGCGCGATCGAGGCGACAGGAAAGGCGGCACTTGGGGTGCTGGCGCTCGAACTTGCGCAGCAGATTCGCGAGTCGGTGGAGAACCCATTCGGCGGACGGGGCTTCCCGGGATATGGCCTCAACAAGCCGGAAGAACGAGAAGGAACGCTCGCAGGAGAAGTGCTGGGGTTTGGTTGCTCCCCACGGATCGATGGCATCGCCCTTCCCCACGAACACGCCCCATCACTCGATCGGCCCGCTCATCTGAAGATCGGACTTGCACGAACTCTTGGCGAGCTCTTGCCAGGCCTCCATCTCCCGCTGCAAGGACTCCGGCAGAGGCCGGGGCTCCCCCAACTTCGCGGCAGCTCGAATCAGCAATTCCGACAGGCCTTGCTCATCGGGCCGCTCGTGGCCATTCCCGTCCATCGCACCTCTCCTTGGCATAAGCATAGGCCCAACTGCAACTGAGTGCACAGAGTAAAGGCGAGTCCGGCACGGGCACAAGACTCCACTCGTCTTAGTGTTACGACATCCGCTGAAACTGTCAAGCGGCATCTGCCGACCGGTCGGGGCCTTGTGGACGGCGCTAGGTCGGCTGGACGAAGATCCGGCCGACCATTCCGTGGCCGAGGATCAGGCGGGTGCCGCGGACGTTGACGATGAACGGGCCGGGGCCGCGATTGAGGACCTCCAGGGTCTCTCCGGGCGTCAGGCCCATCTCGGCCAGGCGGTGCGACAGGCCTCTGCCGCCGCGGGCGCTGATGAATCGGACGGTCTGGCCCACCAGGGCCATCGCCAGCGGCATGCGAGGCCGGGACGTCGAACGATCGGTTTGAGATGCCATGGTGCGGCAACTCCTGAACGAATCCGGGCGACCGGCGGCGCCTGCCCGTGCGGGGGAGGCGGCCGTCGCCGCCAAAATGTTTTGACTTCCAAACTTTATTATACCGCCCCCCACCCGGGAGAGAAGGGCAATTGCGGGGCGGGCGTGTGGCTGGGTGCGTCCGTGCGAGCCGGACAAGCCGGACCACGGCGTACCTGTTTGGCGGCTAAACAGGTACACCACGGCTTCGTCCGGGGCGGGATGACACCCGGCGCCGTTCAGTCGCTGTTCATGACCGCCCGCAGGCAGGCGGCGACCTTCTCGGCCAGCATGCGGTAGCCGGGGTCGGGGAAGTGGACCCCGTCGGGCGACAGGAGCTTCTCCGGCCCGGCGGCGGCGACGATGGAGTGGAGGTCGTTCACGGCGATCCCGGCCGCGGTCATGATCTCGGCGGCGGCGGCGTTGTAGGCGTCCACGTCGGCGTTGAAGCGGTCGAACTCCTTCCGCTGGTGGTGCCACGCCTCCACCACGGGCGTGGAACTGGCCCAGATCGCCGTGACGGGGGAGGCCTTCAGCCGATCGGCCACCCATGTCAAGTGCCGGCGGTATTCCGCCAGCGGCACCTGCCGGGCGTCGGAGTCGAAGGGCACCTTGATGTCGTGCAGGCCGCAATTGAGATGGACGATCTGGGCCCGGAACTCGGCCAGCCACTCGTCGAGGTGTGCACGGACGTTGCGTGCATCGCCGCCGTTGCCGTCGTTGTGGCCGACCTCGGCCCGCCCGCTGAGCATCTCGGACACGAAGGGCGTGTAGCCGATGGAGATCGAGTCGCCGATGATCAGGATTCGCGTGGGTCGGGGCATGGTCAGGCCTGTTCAATGAGCTTTCGCATGTAGGCGGCGTGCTGGGGGAGGGCGACCTCCGGTTCGGGCAGCTCGGGGTGCCACTTCTTTTCCCACTCCAGCGTGAGGTATCCGTCGTAGCCGCCGCGGGCGAGCAGGGAGACCATCTCCGCCAGCGGCACGTCGCCCTCCCCGCCCAGGCAGTACTCGCACTTGCCGCCGCCGAGTTCGCGGGAGTCCTTCAGGTGGGTGGCCACCGTGTAGCGCCCGATGTTGTCGTAGGTCTGGCGCGGGCTCTCGCCGGCCATGCGGTAGGGATGGTGCAGGTCCCACAGCACCCCCACGTTGGGGAGGTCGGCCTTGTCCATCACCTCCGCCAGCGGGGCCGAGCGGATCCAGTCGTCGTGGGTCTCGACCGCCACGGTCACGCCCTCGCCGGCGACATCGGCCATCTTCTTGAGCGTCTCGACGGCGGCGGCGATGGCCTTTTTCCAGGGGGTCTTCTCCAGCCGGCCCCCGAAGACGCGGATCATGGGCGCCCCGAACAGCCGGCACAGCCGGGCGTACTCCCGCACCTCCATCAGCGCCGTTTCGGCGGCGGCGGGGTCGAGGTTGAACATCCGGGCGCTGCTGGAGAAGCCCGACACCGCCAGCCCGCTGGCGGCGATCCGCGTGGCGGTCTGGTCGGCCGCGGCGGAGAAGTCGTCCAGCCGCCACAGCTCCATCTGCCCGTCCAGGCCTCGGAAGTCCAGCGCGTCATACCCGTACTCGACGAACCGCTCCAGGATCGTCTCCAGCGGCCAATCCGGGCAACCCAACGTCGTGGAGGATATCTTCATGTGCCGTTCCCTCATACTCGGCTGCAAGGACCACGTTTCGCCCCGCCGCTACCCGGCGGCGCCTGCCGGGCAGGATACCAACCATGCCGGGAAATCCAACAGAAACCCGCGCGGCCCGGGCCCGGCCGGCCCCCGGCGGTTGCACGGCCGGGGCCGGTGTGGTGTAATTTTCCCGCACGAAGGACGATAGGAAGGCTGTATGAGCGACCAATCCGAATGTGAGGTTCTGCCGGCGCCGCTGGAGGTCCGCGGCGGCGAGGCGGACACCGAGCAGCTCCTGGCGACCGAGTGGCTGCTGACGAACAAGCTGGGGGCCTACGCCTCCGGATCGGTGGCTGGGGCCAACACGCGGCGATACCACGGGCTGCTGGTGGCCGCGACCCGCCCGCCCGGGGGCCGGATCGTCGCCCTCAGCAACCTGATGGACCAGCTCGTCCTGCCGGACGAATCCGGCGCCGAGACGGCCTGGGACCTGGCCACGTTCGAGTTCGACAACTCCTTGCAGCCGTTCGGCTGCGCCCACCTGGAGGCGTTCCGGCAGGGGGTCTCGGCCACGTTCCACTACCGCCTGGGCGGGGCGGAGTTGGTCAAGGAGGTCATGCTCTCCGACGCGGCCAACGCGGTGGCGGTGCAGTATCGGCTGATTTCCGGCCCGGCGGGGATGCTGCGTGTCCGACCGTTCGTGGCGCTGCGCGACTACCACGCGCTGCGGGAGCAGGACCGGGCGCACCAGATGACCTACCTGCACTACCACGACGGGATCCGCGTGGAGGACCGCGAGAGCACTACCGCGGCGCTGTTCCTTTCGATGGGCTCGGACCCGCGGCAGCGGTTCCGTTCGGATACGCACTGGTGGTACCGCTTCCGCTACCGGGGCGACCTGGGGCGGGGGCAGAACGGCCACGAGGACCTGTACACGCCGGGCTTCTTCGAGGCGCCGCTGGCGGTGGACGCGCCGGTGCAGTTGACCGCGTCCCTGGACGACCCCAAGGAGGTCCACGTCGAGGCGACGCGGAAGATCCGGCTGGACCGGGCGAGCCGGTACGTCGCCGGGCTGGGCGACGGCGCCGACGAGACGTCGCGCCGGCTGGCGATGGCGGCGGACGCCTTCGTGGTGCAGCGCCGCCGGCCGAACGCCTACCCGGCGGCCACCATCGCCGCGGGGTATCACTGGTTCGGGGCCTGGGGGCGGGACGCCATGATCGCCCTGCCCGGGCTGCTGCTGGAGACCCGCCAGTTCGAGACCGCCCTGGCGGTGCTGCGCGGGTTCGCCGAGGCGGTCGACCAGGGGATGATCCCCAACTTCTTCGACGAGCGCGGCGCCGGGGCGAGCTTCAACAGCATCGACGCGTCGCTGTGGTTCGTGGTGGCGGCCGACCGCTACGTCGCCGCCAGCGGGGACGTGGCCGGATGGCAGATCCACCTGGCCGGCGCGGTCAGCAGCATCCTGCAGCACTACCACGATGGCACGCGGTTCGGCATCCGCGCCGACCACGACGCCCTGCTGGCCGGCGGGGACGAGCAGACCCAACTGACCTGGATGGACGCCAAGTTCGACGGCAAGCCGATCACCCCCCGGCAGGGCAAGTGCGTCGAGATCAACGCCCTCTGGCACGCCGCCCTGCGCATCGCCCAGCGCCGCGCCACACCCGCCGCAGAGGCGGCCAAGTGGCGGCAGCTTGCCGACGTGGTCGCCAAGGCCTTCGCCGAGCAGTTCTGGAACGAGGAGCTGGGCTGCCTGTACGACGTGATCGCCGACGGCCGGTGGGACGATTCCATCCGCCCCAACCAGATCATCGCCGTCGCGCTGGGCGACTGCCCCCTGCCGCCGGAGCGGCAGAGGAGCGTGGTCGAGGTGGTCGAGCGCGAGCTGCTGACGCCGTTCGGGCTGCGGACCCTCGCCCGGTCCGCCCCGCTCTACCGGCCGCGCTTCGGCGTCAGTTGGGAATCGCGCGACAAGGCGTATCACCAGGGCACGGTGTGGCCGTGGCTGACGGGTCAATTCGTCGAGGCCTACCTGCGGGTCCACGGCTTTTCCGACGAGGCCCGCGACCGGTGCCGGCAATGGCTGGCGGGCTGGGACGACCACCTCCGCCAGGCCGGGCTGGGCTACATCTCCGAAATCTTCGACGGCGATCCGCCGCACAACCCGGCCGGGTGCATCGCCCAGGCGTGGTCGGTCGCCGAGGTCCTCCGCGCCAAGCGCCTGGTGGACCGCGGGGCGCCGCTGCCATGAACCGCCTGGCGATGGCCGCCGCGATCTGCCTGCTGCCGGCCGCCGGCGCGGCGTCGGTGACGGTGTCGCTGACGCCGGCCGAGGAGCCGGACGGGGCGATGTTTCCCTATGCCAAGGCCGCGCTGGCGCTGACCAATTCGGGCCCGTCGGGCGTGGAGGCGGTGGTGCTGCGCCCCTCCGGCGGCGGGCCGGCGGTGCGGTACGCCTTGGCGGTGCCCCCGGGGCAGGAGGCGCGGCGGGAGGTGGCGCTGCCGGCGGTGTGGGCCGTGCAGCGGTACCGCGTCGAGGCGCTGGGTGCCGGCGGCGTGGCGGTGGGGGAGGGGCAGGCGGGGATCGACTGGCCGGCCGGATCGGTGGCGACGGCGGCGTTCATCGACGACGCGTACCTTCCCTGGCGCGACCTGTCGGTCGGCTGGCCGGTGCGGACGCGCCGCGGCGCAGCGCTGCTGTTGTGCCTGTTCGTCGCCGCCGCCGGCGGGGCGCTGCTGGTGCGGCGCGGGTGGGTCCGGGCGGTGCTGGTGGCGGTGCTGGCGGGCGGGGCGACGGCGCTGGTCGCCGTCGGCGCGGGCTGGCCGGCCGGCGTGGACGTCGAGGCCCACGTGCTGGTCCGCTACGGCGACGGCGAGGACGAGGTGGAATCGTTCACCGTGCTGTCGGCGCGCCGAAGCGGCTGGGTGACGCTGACGACCGAGGGCATCCCCTGGCCCGTGTACCCGGACAAGTCCGCCGCCGTGGCGGACCGTTCGGTGGTGGACCCGGCGGCGCGGACGCTGAAGGTGTTCGTGGCCGCGGGCCGGTCGCGCGTGATCCGCCCGGTGCGGCGCGGGTTCCGTCCCGCCCCGGGCACCGGCGGGACCGTTCGGGAAGGAGCGGACGGGGAGCGGATCGTCGCCGCCCGGATGGACCATCGCCGGGCGCTGCTGGTGACGGGCGAGAGGTGCTGGCCCGTGCCCGCGGGCTACGGCGACCTGGCGCTGACCGTCGGGGCGGCCGATTCCCGGGGCATCTGGTCGGTGCTGTCCGACCCGCCGCGGTGGCGCCTGGACGGCCGGTTGGTGCGGATGCTGTCGTACTGGCGCCAGCGGCACCAGCGGCCCGAGGAGGTGTACCTGCTCCAGTTCAGCGAGACGCCGGGGGAGGTGCGGATGGAGGTGCTTCGCCTGGGGCGGGGGTGATGGGCAGGACCGGGAGTGCGGTCAGCGGTCTTGCCCCGGGTAATTGTCGTCGGGGCGGTCTTCCTCTTCCTGCTGCTCGTCCTCGTCCTGCTCGTCGTCCTCTTCCTCGAAGCCGGGCACGGGCGGGGCGTCTTCGGCGCGGAGGCGCCGGCCGGCTTCGACCCAGGCGTTGACGTAGGGGGTGGGCGTGTGCTTGGCGGACGAGGCCATCACGCGCCGGGCGACGTATCGCGCCACCAGGTACAGCAGGACCAGCACGTTCAGGACCAGCGCGGCCGTGACCAGCGCGGCCATGCGGACCAGGACCTTCTGCCGCTCCTTGTGGATCGGCTCGTCGCCCTGCCTGGTGCCGGCGGAGTTGAGCAGCCACAGCAGCAGGCCGGTGAGCATGGCGGCGATTACCACCAGCGTCAGGACGGTGACGGCGAAGCTGGCGGCGCGGGCGGCGCGTGTGTCGTGCATTACCATGGGGCCTTCTTTCGCGGGTCGACCGGGTCGGTCCGGTCGAACTCCTCCAGCAGCTTGCCGCCTTCTTCGGAGATCGTGCTGGGCAGGACGATCTTGATGACGGCGTACTGGTGCCCGCGGAGGTGGGTCTTGGGGTCGGGGATGCCCCGGTCGCGCAGGCGGAGCTTCATCCCGCTGGAGGAGCCGGGGGGGACCTTCAGGTTCGTGGGCCCGTCGATGGTGGGCACGCTGACCGTGGCGCCGCGGGCGGCCTCGCCGACGCTGACGGGCAGGTCCACGTAGACGTCGTTGCCGTCGCGCCGGAAGTAGGGGTGGGCGCGAATGTGGGTGACGATGTACAGGTCGCCGCCGCCGGGGCCCTTGCCGCGGAGGCGGATCTTGCTGCCCTCGCGGACGCCGGCGGGGATCCTCACGTCGATCTGCGGGCCGGCGACGTCGTCCTGGCGGAGCTGAAGCCGCGTCGTGCATCCGCGCGCCGCCTGGAGGAAATCGAGCGTGATGGGGTACTCCACGTCCTGGGCCATCGGCGCGGCCCGGCGGCGTTTTCCGGCCCTTCGGCCCCGGCCGGCGAGGGCCTCGAGGATGTCCTTGAGGCTCATGCCGCTGAACGGGCTGGAGGAGAAGGCGTCCTCGAAGCCCATCCCCCCGGCGAACGGTCCCTGCGCGCCCGGGCCCCAGGTGTAGACGCGCTGCCGCCCGGGGCCGGCGCCCGCGACGCCCGGGCCGGCGTGGCCGAACCGGTCGTACTGCTTGCGCTTCTGCGGGTCGGACAGCACCTCGTAGGCGGCGGTCGCCTCCTTGAACTTCTCGGCGGCGTCCGGGTCCTTGCACACGTCGGGGTGAACCTTCCGCGCCACCTTGCGATAGCCGGCCTTGATCTGCTCGGCCGAGGCGCCGCGGTCGACCCCCAGGATGTCGTAGTAATCGCGTTGCGGCATGGTCAGACGCCATTATAGAGGCGCCGGCGGGCGGGGGCAATCGGGGGGGCCGACAGAGGCGGGCGGCAAAAAAAGCGGAGAATTCCCCTTGGCGCGGGCGCCCGCCGACACCACAATGGAGATGTAGAAGGTTCACTTCATGTTGCACCAGACACGGAGGACTGGTGTCCTAATCCCAAGGCGTGGATAGGTCTTATTCGGAGGGACCGCCATGTCAGATTTCGGAGGACGGCCTGTCCGAGGTTGTCGCCCGAGCCGTCGCGGCTTGAACGACGAACCTTGTGAAGAGGCCGAACTCGTTCGGTTGGCGAACATTGAAGTGTACGCCAAGAGGGCCAGTGCCGGGCTCCCGATCTTTGACGAGGTCCGAGCGGCCATTCACCCGTTCGGCGCCGGCAAACCGATGAGCGGAACCGCTCTCTAACCGAACACCACAACTGTGACTGCCCAGCGGATCGGCGGCGCTCGGAGGATCCGGCGAAAACGTCCGTTGGCGGTCGAAGGTCACGGCCCGCTGGGATGCGGCGGCCTGCTTCCCCGCAGCCGTGTCACATCCGTGCGGCGTCCGCACAAGGCTCGCGTACCTCGAGGCGGAACGGGACAACATCCGTCTATCCTGAGCTTCCCCGCCGGGTTCGGTCCGCCTGTCCGGCCGGCGTGGCCGGGTCCGCACCATCGGCCGGCGCCGCGGGCGGCATCTCCGGCGGCGGGGCGTAGGGCCAGCAGAACCACTTCTGCGGGTCGTCGTCGGCGACCAGACGGGCGGCGAAGATGACCGACCTGACGGCCCTGCCGTCGGTGTCCACGAAGTCCCCGCGCCACAGCGTCAGGTTATCGGCGTCGGTGAGCTCGGCCGCCTGGGACAGGGAGGTCGTCTTGAGCGTTGTGCCCGGCGGGACCTGCGTGCTCGAGCCGGTGCCGCTCGACCCGTTCGCCGAATTCACGTTCATGTGCAGCCTCAGGATGCTGCCGTTGGGCGTGGCGCTGAAGCTCAATACCGCCAGGCCGGGCGTCGGCGATCCTCGCATCGCGCCGGCGGATTGCACCAGATTGCCCGTCCCCGGCGTCAGGGCGACCGTGCTGCCGCCGGTGACGTCGGCGACCACTCCGCCTTCGAGGACGGCCCACCCGTAGACCAGCCAGGCCCCGCCGGCGGCGTTGATCTGCCATGTCCCCGCCACGGGCGTCACGGTCGCCTGGCAGCGTGCGGCCGGCGGGTCGGCGGGCGTGGTCAGAAAGCGGTAACGAATCCGCAGGGCCGAAGGGGGGCCGGCGCTGAACTCCTCGATCCGCAGCAGGCCGACCTGACCCTGAGACGTCCGGAAGGCGAAGGTAGTGGGCCGGCCGTTGACGATCGCGGCGGACAGCTCGGAGCCGCGGGCGCTTCGAGACAGTGCATACGGCGGCACCCGCGGGTCTGGAGCGGGCCAGAAGGCGTCAGGGACCAGGGCGGTTTCCATGGCATGGGGCTGGAGGCCCTGGCCCTGCGCCCGGGCCTCCATGCCGTTGGCGCGGCACCAGTTCCGGATCGTCTTCCAGTTCCGGCTGGCGGGCCCGGCGTGCATCGTGCCGTCGTCCAGGTCGACGAAGGTCAGCGGCTCCGGCCCGGAGGTGCGGATGGTCAGCTCGCGGATCGGGCCGTAGTGGGCGTCGAATGTCCTGCCGGAGTCGGCCGCCGGCGGAAGGGTTCTGCCGCCGCCGTTGTCGTACCACCGCCCGACCTCCTCGACGGTGCCCGCCCAGTCCTGGCGGTACGGGTCGTGGGACTCCGACCGCACGTCCCAGCCCAGCCGGCCGAAGTCCATCAGATACCAAAGGTTGATCCGCTTGACGAGCCGAGCGCGGGCGTAGTCGACGTTCCTCGGCGCGCCGTCCATGCCGCGGAGGCAGCGGACGATCGCGGCCGTGGCGGCCGGCACGTCGCTGTGCTGGAGCATGCCCGTGTAGATCGAGTGGGCCACGTTGCTGTCCATCCAGTGCACCTGGGGTGTGAGGAGCTCGGGCAGCCTGGCGTATGCCTTGGGCGCGAGGGCCTGCTCGCCGGGCGCGGGGCCGGCGGCGAGGATCAGCTTGAGTCGCAGGGTCTCATCCAAGGCGGTGCGATCGGGGATCTGGCCTCGGTCGCGCGGGAGGCTCTGTATCGCCGGCCACCACAGCCACGGGCGGTTGAAGTCGGCGCGGGCGAGGGCCCAGCGGGCCTCCGCCGCCCCGGGAACATCCCGGGTGCAGAGCATCTGTGTCAGTTCCCAGCACGTCCGGCGGTCGTCGGAGGCGAGGACCCTGTCGGTAATCCGGCCGACGTCTTCGGCGGTAAGGGTCTTGCAGTTTCTCAGCGCGTTGGCGAGGGACCCGGTGACGGACTGGTCTGCCTCCTGGAGCAGATCCAGGGCGGCCGGGACGAACTCGGCGCCGACCCAGCGCAGCCCCAATTGGATGCCGGCGAGGCGCACCTGCGGGTAAGGCTGGCGGGCCCATTCCCGGGCCGTGGCGCGGAGGCGCTCCTGCGTGGCGGCGTCGAGCTGGTCGAACTTGACGGAATCCAGCCGGCTGGCGACGTTGCGGACATCGTTCGCGCGGACGACGTGCATGACCTGGACGGCCTCGTCGGTCGATTTCAAAGAGCCCTGGGCGATCTGCTGCGCGGGCCGGTGCAGGATGCGGGACATCTCGTCCAGGTACGGCGCGTGCCCCGGGTTGGGCCGGTCGCGATAGCGGACCAGGATATTGCGGAAGACGCGGACCTGGGGCCTTTCCCCCACGGCCACGCGGGCGATCTGCTCCGGCGGCAGGCCGGGGACGTAACAGTCGAACTGTGCTCCTCCTCTGCTGCCCCCGCTGTAGCCGTGGCGCTGGGTCAGGTACCGCCGGCCTGACTTGTCGAAGACGGTGATGGGGGTGTTTGAGTCAACGTACAAGGGCGTGGTCAGGCCGATGCGCGCGCCGGGCTCGCCCCGGCTCGTATCGTGCTGGAACGTCAGTGTGCCGTTGAGCCCGCCTTTGGTGTTGATAACGGTCTGCGGGGTGAACGGTCCCTCGGCTGTGAACAGCGCCTCGCCCGGCGGGCCGCGGAAGAACCGCAGCGTCACGTCCACCCGCTCGACGGGCGTCCTGCCGCTCCACAGGACGCGCCCGCCGTAGTGCCGGTCGCTGAAGGTGTGAGGGAGAACGAGCAGCCGCTTGCCCTCGTGGCGGATCTCGAATTGGCTCGAGGACCCGCCCAGCCAACTGTATGGCACCCCGGCGGGGGTGACCGCGCGGTCTGTCTGCACCAGCAGCATCGGCTCGTCGTCGTCGGGCAGCTCGAAGAGGAAATGGCGCCGCAGGGAGTTCTGGTCCCACATGCTGCTTCCGTGGTTGCCCCCGTCAGCGAACAGCGTGCCCACTTTCCGGCCCTCGGCGTCGAGGATGTCGTCCGACAGGTCCGGCTGGACGCCGACGAAGCGAATCGAGCGGGCGAAGGGGGTGTTCGATCCGGCCCCAACGCCGCCGCCGGCGCCCGGCCCGGACAGATACGACAGCAGCAGCGGGGCGAAGAAGACCAGCGCCACCACACCGATCGCCACCAGCGTGACGGTCCGGACCTTCCCGGGCCCGCCGGCCCGCCACCCGCGCCGGTCACCCTGCCTCCACCAGGTTGCCCTCATTGTGTCTACCTCGAAAATGGGGGTGCCCCGGACAAGGCGTCGTCTGCCTTGTCCGGCGCCGCCGCGCCACGGATGCAAGCCGGACAAGCCAAACAGCGGCTTGTCCGGGGCACCCGGCGGAACGTCCCTTCTACGGCGTCTTCTTCCCGGCCTCGTCGAAGACCTTCCTGCGGAAGCGCCCGCCGACGTCGATGCTGCCCAGGTGCCGCCCGACCGGATCTTTCAGGTCGCCCGGGACCGGTCCCCAATCCATAGCGCGCCACCGCCCGTCGGGGTAGCGCATGAGCATGAAGACAATGCCCTTGGTCTTGTCATCGGGGTCGGTGGGGGTCGCCGCGGCGA
>DASRZG010000208.1:0-6564 GCA_035686585.1 Phycisphaerae bacterium | reverse complement strand
GCCCGCCGACGCCGCCGGGGCGGTGATCGCCACCGACGGGAGGTTCACCGACCCCGACTGGCGGGCGGCCGCCCGGGCGGCCGCCGGCAGCGGAATCCCCATCCTGATCGTCCCGATGAGCGCCCCCCCACCGGATGCCCGCGTCGTGTCCCTGACCGCCCGCCGCCAGGGGGCGCGGGTGGAGGTGGCTGTGGCCGTCTCGGCCAACGCCCCGCTGCAACGGACGCTGACGGTCCGCCGGACCGGGCGGGCCGAGCCGCTGCTGGAGCGGCCCTTGAACCTCCTGCCCGACGCGCCCGCCACGTTCCGGCTGTCGGACACACCGCCGCCCGATTCGCCCGCGCGCTACACCGCGCTGCTGTCGCCGCCGGAGGCGATCGCCGAGAACGACTCGGCCGAGGCCTGGGTCCTGCCGACCACGTCCACGATCGCCGCCGTCGGGCCGGCCGAACGGATGCGCACCTGGCTGCGCGACGCGGGGATGCCGATCGCCTCGATCGCCCGGTCCGCGGATCTGCCCGCCGAGGGCGCGGAGCTGGCGGGATTCGCGGGCATCGTCCTCCTCGACCCGGCCGGCGATGCCCTGACGCCTGCCCAGCGGCGGGCGGTCGGGCGGTTTGTGGAATCCGGCGGCGGGCTGGTGCTGCTCGGGTCGGGCCCCAGCGCCACACCCGCCGACCGGCATGACCCGCTCAATCGCGTCCTGCCGCTGGTCCCCGACCCCTTCCGCCGGCGCCCGCTGCAACTGACCGTTCTGCTGGACCACTCCGGGTCGATGTCGCAAGAGGCGCCCCCCCGCCCGGGCGCGCCCGTGCAGCGGAAGTTCGACCTGGCGGCCGAGGCCGTCGTGGCGCTCAAGGAGCAGCTCACCCCGCGGGACGCCTTGACGGTCATCACCTTTGCCGACCAGCCCGCGGTGGTCTATCGTCAGGCGGGCGAGGTGGACGTGGGAAGGCTGCGGGAGGCCCTCTCCCGCCCGCCGGCCGGGTCCACCAACGTCACCCCCGCCATCGCCGAGGCGCTGTCCCGACCCGTTCCGGAAGGCCTGACGCCGATGCTGCTGATCCTGTCCGACCTTCAGACCGAGACGTTCGACCCGCGGGCGTGGGCGGAGAAGATCCGCCAGGGGAAGGCCCATCTGGCGGTGGTCGCCGTCGGGCGGGCCGAGACGGACGGAGCGGAGCCCCCGCTGGAGGCGATGACCCGGCTGGCGGGCGGGGACTACTTCCGCCAGGAGGACCTGTCAGGCCTGGCGGAGGTGTTCGCCCGACTGGTCCGGCGGGGCCGGGGCGAGACGGTCCGCCGGGAGCGGACGGCGCTGGCGGTGGTCGGGCCCCTGTTCGACACCTCGCTGACGTCGCTGCCGGAGGTGGACGCCTACGCCTTGGCCGGCAAAGTCCCCGCCGCGGAGCTGCTGGCCCGGACGGCCGGGGGCGATCCGGTCCTGGCCCGGCGCCAGGCCGGGCTGGGCCGCAGCGTCTGCCTGGCCCTGCCGCTGGACGGGACCAACATCGGCTGGCAGGGGGACCCGCGGGCGGCGGAGCTGATCTCCGGGGCGGCGCGGTGGGTGGCGCGAAGCATGAACGATCCCCGGCTGGACGTGAAGGTCGCCCGCACGCCCGGCGGCCTGGAGGTGGAGGCTACCGTCCGTACCGACGGCGTGGGAGTGGACGGGCTGGCGCTGTCCGCACACGTCTGGGCCGACGCCCCGCCGGCGGTCGCCCCGCTGGAGCAGGTGGGCCCCGGCCGGTACGCCGGCACGGTCCCCGCCGAGTTCGCCGGACGCGCGGCGATGGTCGCCGTCCGCGACAGCAAGGGCGCCGCCCTCTGGCAGGAGCCGCTGCCGCAGGAGGCGGGCAGGGAATTCCGGGCGATCGGCCCGGACGACCGCCGGCTGCGGGAGTTGGCTGAGTTGACCGGCGGGGCGATCGTGCCGTCCGACCGGCTGGCCGGGGCCGTCGGCGCCATCCGCACCCGCCGGCTGACGGACCTGTGGCCGCTGCTGCTGGGGGCCGCCCTGCTGATCATGCTGGCGGAGTGGTCGCTGGCACGGATCACCCAGGAACCCCCCCGGAAACGCCCCGGCCCGGCAAGCTGACCCCCCGTCCCGCTTCGGAGAACAATGCCTTTGGGACGAGCCGGACAAGCCGGACAGCGGCTTGTCCGGGGCACCCTTTACTGGAGCCGCTCGAGCAGTTCCACGCCGATCCCCACCAGCTTGCCGAGCTGCTTGACGCGGATGATGCGGCAGAGGTGGACGGTTCGGGACTCGACCGTGGGCGGCACGGCCCCGGCCGGCAGCTCCATCTCGACGTAGATCTGCCCCTCCCGCGGCAGCCCGGGGACGTCGTGCGTCATAAGGAACACCCCCTTCGACGAGACGTTGGTGGCGAGGCACCGGGCGATGAACCGCTGCTGCGAGTCCCGCATCACGGCCGCGCCGCTGGTGCCGATCCGCTCCTCGCGCCGCCGGTCACGGGCGCTGACGTGCTGCCTCGGTCGTGTCGGGTCGTGATCCATCTCATGTCATTTCGGCCAGTTGTGCGGCCGGGTTAAACGCCGTCCGCCCTAAATCGCCCGCTTCGGCGTGGCGGGCCACTCACCGATGGGCGCCGGCGCCGGTGTGCATAGGGCCGCCCTGGACCCGGATCGGGCCCCCCAGTCAATCCCCGGCCTCTTGGCCCGGCTCCGGCTGACGTCCCGGCTCGGCGGTCCGGGGGGCGGCGACTTTCTTCAACGCCGCCCGAATCAACTCCGCCTGCCAGGTCATCAACTCCAGGGCGGCTTGAAGCAACTCCTCCGCCGACTTTCCGCCTTTGCGGAACTTTCCATTCATTCCGCTTGCCCCTGCGTTCCTTTTGGCTACAATTCACCTTCGATTGCGGACAATTATTCCCGTCTGTGAATCCAAGTCAATATAAATATTCGCATACGCGAAAAAATATGACCGACCAGGAACGCGAACGCGCACTTTGCGCCCGGATCACCCAGCTCCGGCGAGAGCTCCACGGGGAACGCGGACGGGCTAAGTTCGCCCGCCAACTGGGCCTATCCGCGTCCACCTACAGCTATTACGAGGCCGGGCGCGTCCCCCCCGCCGACGTGCTGGTCCGGATCGCCGACGTGGCCGGCGTGGGCCTGCGGTGGCTGCTGACTGGGGAGCAGTCGGCCGCGTCCGTTCCGGCGGATCATCCGGCGGTGCGGCGTATCGCGGCCCTGCTGGCCGACCATCCCGCCGCGGCCGGTCCGCTGCTGGCCTTTGTCGATATCCTGGCCCAGACCATGTCCTGGCCCGCCAAGCCCGCCGCCGCGCCGGCGCCCGGACCGCCCGCGACCCCGCCCGCCGCCGCCGCCCAGGGACCCTCCGCCCCGCGGCAGCAGTGGATTCCCATCCTCGGCCGCTCCGCCGCCGGCGTGCCGCAGTTCTGGGCGGACGAGCAGGCCGGGCGAGGCGTGACCATGCTGGCGGAGTTGATCGACCGGTATGCCCGCCGGGCCGGGCGGAGCGTCCGGGCCGCCGTCGCCGCCGACGTGGCCGGGGGCGGATCGCAGGTCGCCCAGATCATCACCCTGGCCGATCCCGACGCGGACAACGTGGCCGAGTTCGTCGCCGCCGAGACCATCAAGGCCAGGCACCCGGACGCCTTCGCCGTCCGCATCGACGGCGATTCGATGGCCCCGGAGATCCACCATGGCGACGTGGTGATCTGCTCCCCGTCCGTCCCCGCCGCCCAGGGCCGGATCGCCGTCGTTCAACTGGCCAACCAGATCGGCGTCACCTGCAAGATCTACCGCCTCGCCGGCCCCGGCCCCGGCCGGAAGGTCCACCTCATCCCCGTCAACGAGCAGTACCCGCCCCAGGCCTTCCCCGCCGACCGCGTCCAGTGGGCCCTGGAGGTCCTCGCTCGAGTCAGCACAACCTGAACGGATCAGAAACGGATCCGCCGCAGAGAGAAGCAGATTGAGGGAGGCAGCAGGGCGCACCGGTAAGGGGGCACGCGGTCCTTTTCCGTCTCCCGAATCCGCACTCCGGCACGCCCCAATTGAAAATCGGCAATTGGAATTCGCAAATGCCTGCAATCCCCCGCCCGTTCACCGGCGGCGCCGCAGGCATGCCGCTCCCAGCCCCAGCAGCACCAGCGCCCCCGGCTCCGGCACGCCCTGGCCGCAGGCACCGTAGTTCTCGGCCAACTGGACCAGGTCGGCGATGCCGACCACCCCGTCAAAGTTGAAGTCCCCCTCCAGCCAGCTCCCGCCCGTCCGTCCGTAGCTGCCGGCCAGGGCCACCAGATCGGCCACGCCCACCCGCCCGTCCAGGTTCGCGTCCCCCGACAGCAGCTCGACGAAGTCGGCCGCCAACGCGTCCGCCCGCAGGTTCATCTGCTGCCCGTAGGCGTCTACCGGCAGCTCGTCGTCATCCTCGATGAACACGTCCCCCGCGGCCCCGGCCAGCACGGGCGCCTGGTAGTACCTGCTGTTCTCGAAGTCAAAGAAGATCACTTCCACCGGGTTTCCCTGGTACACGTCCGACCCGTCTTCGTGCTCCAGCGGGATCGCGTACCCCCCGCCGGCGGCGGTGTCCGCGTGCCAGGCCAGCAGCCGGCCCGACCCCCACGCCCACACCCGCAGCCCCGGCATCTCCTCCCCCGGCTGATACGCCCCGTCGCTGTTGAGGTCATCGTAGGCGACCCCCGTCACGAAGGCCGTGTCGATCTCCGGGTACGGGTCCGACAGGTCGGCCGACAGGGCGTCGCTGCCGAAGTCGATCGTCCAGAAGTCCGTCCACCCGCCGGCGTTGGGCTCGCCGGCGTAGTAGCCCACGCCGATCTCCCGCCACCCCGAATGCAGCATGTTCTGCCGGCGCCCCCGCTCCTCGTAGTCCGACTCGACGAACAGGTCCTCGTGCACGTCCGCGGCCGAGAACTCCCCCGCCAGCCGCGCGGCGAAGATGTTCTCGCCGACGTAGTGCGTCGGAAAGCCCTCGATCACCGCCCGGTCCGCCGGCCCGGCGCCGCGGGGGTAGCCGTAGTCGGACCTGGTCGTGGAGTGGTCGAAGTTGTTGTACCGGTACATGTCGTGGGAGTGGTTTTGAGCGGACGCGTTCAGGGCCGCGGACCACGCCAGCGGCTGGCGCGGGCCCTGGTAGCGGCTCCAGTAGTCCCGCTGGTCTTCCAGGCCCGCCAGCGTGATCCCCTCGCCCACGTCGTACGCCCCGGCCGGGGACGCATCGGGGTGGGTGTTATGGATTTTGAACCGGTCGGCCTCGGCCTCCGGATTCGCCCGGGCCCGGTTGATCAGGAAGCGCATCCACTCCTGGTCGGGCGTGGGATCGCCGAAGTCGTACGCCTGCGACCCCCTCGCCGGGGCGGCCGCCATCAGCACGGCCAGCGCAAGCGATGCCCCGATCTCAAAAAACCGTCGCGTATCGACAAGGCAATCCATGACTCCTCCATCCGCCACCAATTGACGCTCATTATAACACGGACGCCGAGCCCGCGGCGACGGGCAGGCAGATTTCCCGCCGGGCCGAGCCGGCAACAGGGTCCGAGGTATAAGAGTCGAAGGGTCGAAAGGTCAAGGAATCAAAGGATCGGGCGTGCTCTCTGCCCGCGCACTTCGATGCGCTGGGGGTTCTTCCCAGACGGCGGTCTCACCGCGCTGGCGGCTTGGATCGGATCGGCTCCGGCAAGGGGGCCGCCGGCGCGGACCTACGGCTCCTCAAACCGCTTCCACTGGTAGTCCAGCAGATATCATGAGACCTTCCCGTTGATGCGGTCGATCCGTGTGGCGTAGTGCCGCCCCTCGCCGCCCTGGGCGACCACCAGGGCGTATTCCGGCATGGGCAGCGGCTCCGGCTCGGGGACCGCGACCAACCTGCTTCCCTGCACGTACCAGATCGCCCCGGTGGTCGGGCTCAAGCGCATCGGCGCCCGGTACTGCTTCTGTCCGCACTGGCAGGAGAGCCAGCGCAGTTCGACCGGCTGGCCCGCCGTCACTCCTCCGGCGGGACCGTCAGCGATACGGTGCACTGGCCGTAGACCCACATGTCGGCGTCATCGTTCCAGTACTTCCACGCGCCCTTGCCCGTGATGGTGACCTCCTCGCCCGACGGGATCACGATGTGGGCCAGGTCCAGCTCCTCCCCCAGCACCGTGTTCTCCCAGTCGTTGCGGTCCTCGAACGCCACGGCCATGTCTTCCGTCGACGAGTACGCCAGCCACGACCCCGTCCCCTCCAGCGACCCCGGCGGGCCCGGGGCGTCGCTGTCCTCCTTCGGGGCGCCGTACGTCAAGATCGGGTGATCCTCGTCCCCGCCCAGGATGTGGCTGTCCCGCTCCTTCTGCTCCGCGGTGAGGCCCTGCGCGTACTTCAGCGACGGCGTCGGCACGAGCCATGCCCAGTACATCCACACCTGGTGCATCGGCCCGTCGAACCGCCCGTCGAACCCCTGGGCCACCACCTTGTGGTTCTCGTAATAGCCGTCCTTGACGACCAGTTTGACCTTGTACCGCGTCAGGTTGGGATACCCCGTGGGCGTCCCCAGCGACTCGCACTCCAGGTGCA
>DASRZG010000207.1:0-3281 GCA_035686585.1 Phycisphaerae bacterium | reverse complement strand
GCACGACGCCTTGTCCGGGGGACCCGCCGTTACCGGCTCAGACGCAGCACGCCGGCGGCGCCCATGGGGGGCAGGTTGACCGAGAGGGTGTCGCCCTCGCGGTCGATCTTGCAGGGGACGGGTTTGGCGTCCTCACCCGGGGCCAGGAAGGTGGCCTGGGTAAGCTCGGCCGCCTCCGGCAGGCGGACGCGGACGGTGAGGCCCTCCGTGCGGGCCTCGTCTCGCCACGAACGGTCGGGGTGGGTCAGCGTCACCACCACGTCGCCGGCGTGCGGGGCGTGCGGGTCGATGCGGAAGATCTGCCCCTCCAAGCCCGACGGCACCCGCAGCGGGTCGGCGTCGAAGACCCACCGCTTGCCGATCATCGCGTCCGTCAGGGGGCGATACGCCCTGAGCGTCTCGGGCCCGGCCCGGGAGATGGTCTCGGCGGGCGTGCCGCCCCACAGCAGCAGGAGCTTCAGGCCCTGCTCCAGCGACGATTCGCGCCGGCCATCGCCCCAGCTCAGCGGGAAGACCGCCCGGTACACGCAGGCGAAGGCGTGCATCTGCAGCCCGTCGGGGTCCATGTGCTCGACCAGCACCATGTCGGCCCCGCGGGCGCTCTCGATGGTCGCCAGCTTGTTGACCATGATCACCTTGCCGGCCTTGTGGGCCTTGGCGAAGCAGATCGGGCCGATCACCTGGTGGTTGCGGTTCATGTCGTAGGCGGGGCGGTTGTGGACCATGGTCACGCCGTCGTCGTGGGCGAAGCTGACCCACTCCTGGGTGAAGTTGTCCACGAAGAACCCCGGCGCGTCCGGATAGGCCTGGATCATCAGGTCCATCTGCTCGATCAGGTGCTTGCCGAAACCGCTTTCGGGGATCGCCCTCAGCGGCGGCTCGCCGCGGTACTGGACGCCCACCTCGCCGCTCTCCATCTTCATCAGGTCCTCCGGCCAGAGCTTGTCGATCGTCTGGCGGTTCGCGTGGACGTTGTAGAAGTACATGAACGGGGGGATGTCGCGCTGGAGGGCCTCGCGGATCGTGAGGCGGTTGATCTCCAGCGACCGGTCGGGCCCCGGGTGGGGCTTGCAGCGCCAGGTGAGCGTGGGGTCGGCCAAGGCCTCGCGGGTGACGTAGATGCCGTACTCGGGGAAGTGCCCGTGGACCTCCAGGCTGCGGACGCGGTGCGGCACGAGCCGGTCAAGGTGCTGGACGTCGCCGCGGGACGGCGAGGTGATGCCGTACATCCCCTCGTACTTCCGGGCGGCCGGGACGGGCTCGAACAGCTCGGGATAGGCGGCCACGTAATGCCCCAGCACGCCGCGCCAGTCCGGCCGGACGCCGGCGATGCAGACGGCCAGCTTCAGCTCCTTGCCCGGGCGCAGGCCGACCATGTCGTGGCTGACGCGGAGGTGCTGGAGGTCCTCCCGCTGCCGGATGACGCCGCGGGGCGGGTCGGCGATTGTCTGCGTCAGCACGTCGAAGAGGATCTGGCACTTGCGGACGTCCGGGGGCGAGAAGACCGCCGCCCCGCCGCGCCCGCCCCATACGCCCACCAGCGGGATGACCAGCCCGTACGGCGCCCGGTTGGTGTGCCCGTAGACGAACCGGAACGGATCGACGCCGTTGGTCCGCCGGGCCTCGAGGCTGTTGGGGCCCCAGAACCGCCACCCGAACGGCAGCGGCAGCATCCAGTTCACCCGGACGGACCGGTTCAGCGTCTCCCCCTCCGCCAGGCGCAGCGACGCCTCCCAGCGGACCCCGGCCGGCGTCTCGCTGATCCGATGCGCGATCGCGAACGGGGCCCCTTCATACTGCTGGACGAAGCCGACCGACTTGCCGCCGTCGGCCTCCGCCTTCCAGCCGGTGATGGTGGACTTGTCCGTCAGCACGGAATACGTCCGGTGCGACCGCAGGTCCTCCACCGCCACGAACGCCACCGGCGGGGCGCTCATGGCCGGGTGCGGGCGGATCATGTCCTCGTTGCCCGCGTAGACGCGGAGGGACGTAACCGTCCCGTCCGGCGCCACGCGCGCGGTGGCCTTGCCCGCCGAGAGCGTCACCGCCTCCGGGGCGGCCGCGGCCACAGTGGCCAGGAAACAGACGGACAAGACAGTCAGCTTGCGATGCATGGCTCACTCCCACAAGTGCAAGGATCACGCGGAACGACGGATCGGGTCCACGGAAGATTGAACCTGCCCCGCGGACGGACCGGTCGGGCCCAACACACGAAAGCGTACGGGTCCTGCCGCGTGGTGACAAGGGCGGCGGGGACAACTACAATCGTCCCTCATGGCGGAAGGCGGCGGCATCCCGGACATCCCGCAAGGGGATGGGCCGACGTGGCGCGGCGGGCGGTGGCTCTCGCTGGCGGCGATGGCGGCCGCGGGGGTCGCGGTCGCCGCGCTCTCCGTCCGGCCCGTCGCCAGCTTCGACATCGGCTACCACCTCGCCTACGGCAATCACTTCCTGCGGACGGGGCGGATCGTCCAGACGAACGAGTTCGGCATCTACACGAAACTCGACGCGAAGGTCCTGGCCGATCCGGCCCAGTGGGGCCCGGGGTGCACCTTCGACGCCCGGACGGGCACGTACCGCTTCGTCAACGCCAACTGGCTCAGCCAGGTGCTGTTCGCCGCGGTCTATCGTCTCGGCGGGATGACGGGGCTGGGCCTTCTTCGGGCGGCGCTGATCGTCGCCCTGTTCGCCGTCGTGGCCTGGACGATGCGGCGCGGGGGGGGGGGGTGGGCGTGGATCGCCGGGGGGACGATCCTGGCGGCGGTGGCGGCGTTCGAGCGGTTCGACCTCCGCCCGGAGCTGCTGAGCTACCTGATCCTGGCGATCCAGTGGCACCTGCTCAGCACGGGCAGGTTCACCTGGCGGCGTGCGGCCGCCGTCGTGGCGCTGCAGGTCGTCTTCGTCAACGCCCACAGCTACTTCCTGTTCGGCGCGGCCATCACCGCCGCCATGCTGATCGACGCCCTCCTCCGCTGGCTGTGGGCCCGTTCCGTCGCCCAGACCGACGCCCCCGAGCTGAGCGCCCGGCTCAAGTGGCTGGCCGCCGCCACCGCCGGGGTCCTCCTCGCCTGCCTCTGCAACCCCTGGGGCCTCCGCGGGGCGATCCTGCCGATCGAGACCATGGCCTACATCCGCCAGCACGACATCCTCGGCGGCGCGTCGATCCGGCTCGTCGACGGCCGGCCCCGCCTGGCAGGGCATCCCTGGGCGATGATCGGCGAGATCGTCCCCACCTTCACCCGGGGCACGCGGGATTACCCCGGCACGATTGCCCTGACCGC
>DASRZG010000206.1:0-13170 GCA_035686585.1 Phycisphaerae bacterium | reverse complement strand
GCCCAGTCGTCGGCGTTGGACCGGCTGTCGCCGGCGATGACGATCCGAAGCCGCCCGCCGGGCCGGCTCTTCAGGCCGAAGACGGGCAGGTCTACCTGATACGTCTCACTCTGGACGTCCTGCTTGCCGGCGGCGGCCCGCAGGCGGTAGGCGATCCGCGTCGCCATCGGGCTTCTGGGCACGCGGAAGCGGTGGTACAGCCCGGCCTCGGAGGTCAGCTTGTGCCGTGGAGGCTCCGTCGGCTGCCGGTTCGATACCAGCTTCTCCTCCGTGGCGGTCAGCGTGACGGTGGCCGGGACGGTGGTGCGGCAGGCGACGGTGAAATAGTCCACACCGAAGGCGCCCAGGATGGGCCCGGTCTGGATGGCGAGCTCGGAAGGCTTGAGAGTCGCCGGCTCGGCCGGCAGGGGGACGGTGAAGTCTTCCATCTCCATGGTCCGGTCCCACGATGGCGGGCGGCGGTCGACCACGATGGTCGCGGCCAGGGCGTTCGGGCCGGCCTGGAGCATCGCGGCGGGCACCGCGGGGATTGTGCGGTAGTACATGCCCGGCACGGGCACGGGGACGTCCTTGCCGTTGATCCGCAGCGTCATCTCCAGCCGCGGGCTGAGGGCGTGCGACAGGGACCAGCAGGCCGCGGCGCGCGGGTCCGGCACGTCGACCGCCGTCCGCGCCAGCACGGTCATCTTCTTTCCGGCCGGGACGGTCGGCGGACGGTCCGTCCAGGTGGCGCCGTCATCGACGCTGAACTGCCATTGCCCGGCGGCGGGAGCGTCGGCATGCAGGGGCGCCGCCGCCAGGGCCGTGGCGGCGAAAACGATTGCGGCAAACGTTCTGCGGTTCATTTCACGGATCCTGACGGGGTGCGGGCCTTCCAGGTGCAGCGGTCGATGACTTCGCCGCCCGGCGTGCGGGCGGTCATGACGGCGGTGTCGCCGGCCACTTCCACGAGGCAATAATGCAGCTTCGAAGCGAAGACCTTGGAGTAGGGATTCTGCTTCTCGGCCTCGGGGCCCTTCCTTCGCTGGGACGCCCCGGCCGCGGCCGTGATGACGTGGCTGATCCCGGGCAGCTCCGACCGCTCATAGAAGTGGTCGTGCCCGGCGAACAGGGCGGTGGCCTTGTGCCTGACCAGCAGGGGGATGATCACGTCCTGCGCGTCGCGTTGGTACCGGAGCTTCGGCCGGCCGTCCTTGCCGAGCTCGCCGTGCGCCCCGGACGTCCAGGCGGGGTAATGCGTGAACAGGAAGATGAACCGGGCCTTCGACGCCGCCAGCGTCTCTTCCAGCCACCGGGCCGAGGGGCTGGAGGCGGAGAAGTCCTTCGCCCCGTCGATGCCGATCAGCAGGACGCCGTTGATCTCCTGCTGCCAGTGCGGATCGGGCTTGCGTTTGGGGTTGTAGATCATCTCGTCGAAGATGGGGGCGTCGGTGTCATGGTTGCCGAGGACGGCGAAGAAGGGCACGGCCCGCGTCAGCCGGGCGGCGGGGTCGAAGAATTGCTCGTTCCACTGCCAGTCGCTCAGGCCGTGGCGGACCAGGTCGCCGGTGTGGACGGCCAGGTGGGGGCGGGTGGCGGCCATGGCGTCAGCGACGTTCTTCCAGGCAGGCGGGTTGGAACGGCTGTCGCCGCAGACGGCGAACCGCAGGCCGGCGGTCGGGAAGAGGGGGCGGTCCACCTGTTCGCGGATGACCGGCTCGGCCGCGGCGGCGGGACGAACCGTCAGGACGTACCGTTCGGGCTTGTTGGCGGCGGGGACCCTCAGGCGGTGGAACAGGCCGGACGGGGACGACGTGACGTCGGCCTTGGCCGACAGGGTCACCCTCGCCGGCATGTTCGTCCGGCAGGTGACGGTGAAGAAGTCCTCGCCCGCCGAGCCCAGGACGGGCCCGGTGACGATCTTCAGGCCGTCCGTGGATTGAACCGTCAGCTTCGTCGGCAGGGCCAGGGGCACGCTGTTGGCCAGGCCGCCCTGGTAGCGGATGATCACCTCCAGACGGTTGTCACCGCTGCGAAGGCCCGTCGCCGGTGCCTGGATTTCGTGGTAGTGCATGCCAGCCAGCGGGAGGGGGAGGTCGCTCCCGTTGAGCCGGAAGGATGCCTCCTGGCCGGACTCGTCGCCTGTGGTCAGTACGAGCGTTGCGTTGCCGTCGCCTGTGGCGGCGGTGAACGTCGTCCGGGCGTGGAAGGTGGCGTTGGTGCTGCCGGTCAGGCGGGGTGGCAGGCCGGTCCAGGTACTGCCGGCGTCATCGCTGTACTGCCATCGGGCGTTTGCCAGAAGGTTGGCCGACGGCCCGTCCGCGGTCACGTGGGCGGCCGGGATGGCCGCGGCGAGCAGGCCAATCAACACGACGTTACGAAGCAAAGCGCGCCTCCTTCGGGTGGACGGAGTTCACGGGAGTCCATGCTATAGGCGCAACGGCGGCGGGCAAAGGGAATTGCCATCGGCGGCAGTTTGGGGTAGGGTGATTCGCCCGGCGGCTGGGGGGAGGCGCCGCGCAGAGGTGAATCCATGGCAGCGAAGAGGAAACTGGAAGGTTCGATGACGGCCCTGGTCACGCCGTTCGCCGGCGGCGAGGTGGACTGGGAGACACTGGGCGTGCTGATCGACCGGCAGATCGCCGGCGGCGCGCAGGGCCTGGTTCCCTGCGGCACGACGGGCGAATCGCCCACCCTCAGCCACGAGGAGCACGACGCGGTCGTGGAGTTCACGATCCGACGCGCGGCCGGGCGGGCGATGGTGATCGCCGGGACCGGCAGCAACTCCACGGCCGAGGCGATCCGCCTGACCGCCCACGCCGCCGAGGCCGGCGCGGACGCCTGCCTGATCGTCAACCCCTACTACAACAAGCCCACCCAGGAGGGGATGTACCAACACGTGGCGGAGTTGGCCAAGGTCGGCCTGCCGATCGTGCTGTACAACATCCCGGGCCGATGCGGCGTCGAGCTGGCGAGCGAGACGATCGTGCGGATGTACGAGCAGATCGAGCAGGTGGTCGCCGTCAAGGAGGCCACGGGCAAGGTGGACAACGCCTCCGCCCTGGCGGCGGCGTGCGACATCACCATCCTGTCCGGGGACGACAGCATGACGCTGGCCTACGGCGCCGTGGGCGGGTCGGGCGTGATCAGCGTGCTGGCGAACATCCTGCCGGCCGAGGTGCGGACGCTGTGCGACCGGATGCTCGCCGGCGACCTGGCCGGTGCGCGCCAGCAGCACCTGCGGCTGTTCCCCCTGTTCAAGGCCTGCTTCGTCGAGACCAACCCCATCCCGATCAAGGCGATGATGTCCATGGCCGGGCTGATCCGCAACGAGCTCCGCCTGCCCATGACCCCCCTGTCGGCCCAACACCGCGCGCCCCTGGCGGAGCTGCTCAAAGGATTCGGCGTCGAGCTGAAGGGGTGACTGACGTGCCAGGGGCGGACTACCGAGGATGGCGTGTCGAATTCACGGCCCATGCCAGAAGACGCATGCACGAGCGGCTTGTCGGGGAGGCGGAAGTGCTGGATGTCCTGCATGCGCCCGATTCGTGCGAGCCGGATTCGACTCACGGGGGTAGATTGGCGAGCCGGTACCTGCCTCATTGGGATAGAATACTGGTGGTGGCATTTGAGGAGCATTCCGAGTCGGCATTGGTGACGGTCAAGACGGTCCTATGGTTAAAGGCGAACTGAGGACATTGCGGATCACGCTGGAGGCGACGGACAGCGGCATCCTGGGATACGTGTACCTTCGGGACATCCCCGAGGGTGCTGTGGCGAAAACGGTCGCGCTCGATCCGGAGCCGTCCATCCATGCCGACTACGACGCCGAAGGGACATTACTGGGACTGGAGTTCCTGGACGCCCAAGCCGCTGACGCGGACGTCATGCGGCGTCTGGCAAAGCGGCTGAATGTCCCCGAACTCGCCGGCATCGATCTGGCCGAGATGTGCGGCGCTGCCGCGCGGTAGCGGCCTTGCATGTCCCGCGTCTCCCCTCTTACGGCACGGTTGCGCCCAGCGTGGCGTCGTAGAAATCCGCCAACTGGTTCGCCATGTCAGCGGGGGAGTGGTTCTCCTTGAGCAGGGCCAGGGCGTTCTGGGCGAGTTCGCGCGCCCCGGCGCGATCGTCGAGCAGGCCGGTGAGCTTGGCGGCGAGGTCATCGGCGTTGTTGGGCTCGAAGATCAGCGCGGTCCGGTCGGGGATGATGAAATCGGCCGCCGGCATGGGGGGCGTCAGCACGGGCACCCCCGCCGACATCGCCGTCAGCACGTCGATCTGGATCCGCTCGACCGGCGTGGGCCAGATGAACAGATCCGCGCCGTGGAGGATGGCCTTGAGCTGCTCGGGCTCCTGCTGATCGACGAAGGTGAGGGAGTGCATCAGGTGGAGCCTCTCGGCCATGCGGCGCAAGGCGTGCTCGGCCCGGCCATTGCCGACGAGGAAGAAGACGCAGTCCTTCTGGGCGGCCTGGAGGCGGGCAAATGCCTCCATCGCGGCGGCGAAGGGCTCCACATGGCGCAGGGGCCCGGCGGCGACGATGGCGGGCGAGTGGGCGGGGTCCATGAAGCAGGTGGTATGGCGGGCACGGTGGATGCCGGGGCGGAGCAGGGCGATGGTCCCCGTGGGGGCGGCGCGGGATTCCAGCAAAGCCTCGCGGATGGGTTCGCTGCCGGCCAGGACCATCCGGCATCGCGGGTCGGAGAGGCGGAAGGGCCGCTCCATGCCCATGACGTTGACCACGTAGGGTATGTCCAGATCGGCGGCGAGGTGGCGGGTCAGGCTCACCGCGTCGGTGTCGAGCGCGTGAAGCAGGTCCGGGCGCGATCGGGCCAGGGCCTCGCAGATCGGGCGGAACGGATCGCGGTGCACAAACGGGACACGCGGCAGCGCGTACGGGACGTCGCGGACCGGCGGGACGGGCAGGTGGGGCACACTCGTGTTGGCCGGGTGGACCAGGGTCATGGACATCGGCTCATCCAGCAGGCCCACCACCAGGTGGCGCACCACCGGTCCGAGGTTCGCCAGGGACTCGGGCCCGGCCACCAGGCCCACGTGAAGGACCCGGCCTCGGGGATCGGATTGTTCCGCCTTGGCTTGTGACATGCCATGACATTGTAGCGGGCCCGGGGGGAAGGCGAAACGCCCTGCCGGCCCAGTGGCCGGCCGGCCCAGGCGTCGGCGAATCCGATGGCGGATGCACCCGGGGGAAAAGGTCTGACCGGGCCGCTTGGCGTGGTAGAATACGCCGCCGCCGCGACGGCCGGGCCGCCGGCGCGGGGGCCGCTTATCACGGAGAGGGCGTGCGATGAAACAGGCAGGCCGTCCGCGGCGAGACTCGTCCGAACTCGAAGCGCTGCGCAGCGAGGTGAAGGAACTGCGGGCCCGGCTGGACGTGGGGGGCGACCTGCAGGGTCAGGGCGAGTTCTGGGAGCGCCTGGGGGTGTTGCACCAGGTCACCAACGAGCTCGCCCAGGCCGAGACGTTCGACCAGCTCTGCCGGCGCGCCGTCGAGTTGGGGTGCGGCAAGCTGGGTTTCGACCGGCTGAGCCTGTGGTTCGTCACGGGCAAGGCGGGCCACATCCAGGGCAGTTTCGGCACGGACGAAAAGGGACGGATCCGGGATGAGCGCGGCTGCGTCGTTCCCTACACGCCCGATTCGCCGATGGGCATTTCGCTCTCACGGAGAACCACGCGTGCCCTGGTCGGCCCGGCCCAGTTGCGCAACCACCGTGCCGACGTCATCGGCGAAGGGACCGGCGGCTTCGCCTCCATCTGGGACGGCGAAGGCGTCATCGGCTGTGTGTCCATAGACAACCTCCTTCGCGGCGAGCCGATCACCTCCGCGACGCGTGAGCTGCTGAATGCCTACGCCTCGGCGCTGGGGCCGCTGTGCGCCCGCGCCCGGGCGCTGGAGGCGCTGCGGGCGAGCGAGGAGGCGCACCGCGCCCTGGTGGAAAGCGCCGACGAGACGATCGCCACGGTGGACCGGGACGGTGTGTTCCTTTTCATGAACGGCGTGGCGGCCAGGAGGTTGGGGGGGGGCCCGGCACAGTTCATCGGCAGGACGATGTGGGATCTGTTCCCCAAGCCCCAAGCCGATCAGCAGATGAAGCATGTCCGGGAGGTCATCGCCACCGGCGAGGGCACGGTGGTGGAGGCCCCGACCCTCGTGGCGGGGGAGCCGCGGTTCTACCGGACGTCGGTGCAGTCGCTTCGCCGTGGCGGGGGGGACGCTACGGCGGCGCTGGTCATGGCGACCGACCTGACCCAGCGCCGGCAGACGGAGGAGGCCCTCCGAGCGTCGGAGGAACGGTACCGGATGCTCGTGGAGACGATGAACGAGGGCCTCGGCCTGCAGGACGCCAGCGGCAGGATCACTTACGCGAACGACCGGGCGGCCGAGATGCTTGGCTTCACGCGCGAGGAAGTTATCGGACGGCGGGTGATCGATCTGATCGATCCCGCGCATCGGCAGACGTATCTGACACAAGTGGCGCGCCGGCCCACGGAGGACCCCAAGCCCTACGAGATTACGTGGACGACGGGGGACGGCAGGAAAGTGGTGACGCGGATTTCCCCCCGGCCGATGTACGACGAGAAGGGCGAGTACATCGGCAGCTTCGCGGTGCTCACCGACATTACCGAGGCCAAGGAGGTGTCCGAGCGTTTGGCGCGGTCGGAGCTGCTGTACCGGACAACCATCGACGGCCTGGACGATCCTGTGCACGTGGTGACGGCCGATCTCCGGATCACCCTGGGCAACCGGGCCTTTCTGCAATGGTCCCGGCAATTGGGGCTGGGCGACGACATGGTGGGGCGGACGCTGGCGGAGGCTTGCCCGTTCCTGACCGACAAGGTGATCGAGGAGTACCGCCACGTCTTCCAGACCGGCCAGGCGATGTTGACCGAGGAGGTCAACGTGGTCGCCGGGCAGGAGACCATGACCGAGACGCGGAAGATCCCCATCCTGGAGAACGGCAGCGCCGTTCGCGTCATCACCGTCATCCGCAACGTCACCGAGGCCCGCCAGGCCGAGCAGGCCCTCCGCCAGTCCGAGCAGCAGATGCGCCTGATCCTCGAAAACAGCATGGACGGGATCAACATCGCCGTGCTCGACCTGAAGACGCTCAAGCGCCGCCTGGTGATGTGCAACGACCGGTACGTGGAGATGTCGGGCCGGTCGCGGGAAGAGCTGATGGCCGCCGGGGACCTGAACGCGATGACCGTCTACTACGAGACGCCCGGGGAGCTGGCGGAGAACAATCGGCGCCTGATGAAAGGCATTCCCTACCGCGGCCTGGCCAGTTGGATCCGACCGGACGGGAAGGAGAACTACTTCGAGTGGACGGCGGCGCCCATCCGGCGCGGGAGCGAGATTTACATCGTGGGTATCGATCGCGACGTGACGGAACGCCGCCGCGCCGAACAGCACTTGCTGGTCCTGGAAAACGCCGTTCGCTCATCGATCAGCGCCATCGCCCTGCTGAACCTGGAGGGCGCCCTGACGTACGTCAACCCCTCGCTGGTCAGCCTCTGGGGCTTCGACAGCGCCGAAGACGTACTGGCGGCGGGCGCCGGCAGCCTGTGGCAGGACAAGGAGCAGGCTCGCCAGATCGCCGGGCACATCCGGGATACCGGCAGTTGGACGGGCGAGGGCGTGGCGGTCCGCCGGGACGGCACGGCCATGGAGGTGGCGGTGGCGGCGTCCATCGTCTGCGACAGGGAAGGCAGGCCCGTCTGCATGATGGGCTCGTTCCTGGACATCTCGGCGCGGAAGCGGGCGGAGGAGGCGATGCAGGCGGCCCACCGAAAGCTCGCCGCCGCCCGCGAGGAGGAGCAAAGGCGCCTTGCCGGGGAGCTGCACGACTCCGTCGGGCAGGGCCTGGTCGCGCTGCACCTGGGCCTGCGGTCCGTGGCCGGGGAGGTTCGCGACGATGGCGAGCGTATCGCCGCGATGGCGGGACAGTGCGAGGCCCTCATCCGCGAGGTCCGCGCTGTCTGCCGGGGGCTCTATCCGCCCACGCTGGAATCCCTGGGCCTCTGCTCGGCCATGAAGCAACTGGCCGGGGAATTCAAGGCCCACGCCTCGATCAGCGTCTCGTGCGCCCCGCCCGGGGATACGGGCCGGCTCTCGCCCGACGTCGAGATCGCCCTGTTCCGCATCGCCCAGGAGGCGGTGACCAACGCCATTCGGCACGCCGGCGCCCGCCGGATCGAACTGGAGCTGACCCACCACCAGGGCACCTGTCAGTTGACCGTCACCGACGACGGGTCGGGCTTCGACCACGACCGTCCCGACGAGGGCACCGGGCTGGGGCTGAACATGATGACCGAACGCGTCCGGGCGATCGGCGGCCAACTGCACATCGACTCGCAGCCCGGGCGGACGCGCGTCACCGCCCGGGTACCGTGCCGTCCCCGCCCCTGACGCCGCCGCAGCCGGCCGGAACTTTTTCCCCGGCCGCGGTTGCATTTGCGATCCGATGCTGGCATAGTATCCCGACTTGGCTCGGCTCATGGGGAGTCCCCGCCCCGGGCCGGCGGGAACCGTTGTGGAAAACGAACTGTGAAAGGAATGATAATGTTCAGTCGCGTGGCGGCCATGGTGCGATCCGGCCTGCGTAAGGTCCTGCCCGGTCATACCCCCAACTGGCATCCCGGCCTGCTGGAAGAGGGCTGGGTCCTGGCCAACCATAAACTCGTCTCCTTCCACGCGGCCTTCCTCAGCTCGCTGCTGATGCTGACGAGCACACCCCCGGAGTCCTGGGGCAACCAGTGGACAAGCGGTCTGGTGCTGCGGTTCGTGTTCCTCTCGCCGGAAGTGTTCGTCTCCGCGGCGATTCTGTACCTGTCCTGGCACATCAACATCGCCGTGCACGAGCTGGGCCACTACGTCGCCGCCGTCAAGACCAACAACCTCCGCGACCACTACATGGAGCAGGCCAAGGCCGGGCTCGGCCACATCGGCTGGTACCTCCAGGGCCTGCTGAACATCCCCTACGGGAAGTTCCCCGGCGTGATGAAGCAGCACGGCAGCTACTTCCCCGACGTCAAGAGCCAGAACCTGGCCGTCTCCTCCGCCGGGCCGCTGACCAGCGTCAAGCTGTGCATGGCCACGCTGCCCGCCGGGATCGTCCTGGCGGCGCTGGGGATGACCGTCCTGCACGGTGTGAAGCTGGGCGAGTACAACCTGGTCCTGATCCTGGGCCGGCTGCTGGGCACGATGGGCATCGTGGCCGGTTTGGACCGACTGCTGGCGGACCGCGGCGCGGTGCGGAAGTTCCGCGAGCGCCAGAGCGGCGCCGCCGCCAGAGCGGCCGAGGCCCGGCGCCACGCGTCCGCCGGCCAGTGGGACATCAAGGCCATCCGCAAGAAGATGCTCGAGGGTCGTCCCCAGACGGCCACCGCCGCCGACGGGCGCGAGGTCCAGGCCCCGTGGCAGTACCGCAACTGCCTGATGGGCGGGCGGCATACCGAGGAGCAGGGCGGCAACCTTTCCTTCCAGGAGTTCATGTTCGTGCCGCTGTCCGCCGGCGACTACGTCGAGAGCCAGCGGATGACCAACGCCCTACAGAGCCGCGTGATCCAGATCGTGCAGGACTCCGAGGGAATGAACTTCGTCGGCATCGGCCTGGAGGGCGGCATGGTCGGCGGGTACACCAAGCAGGCCGATGACGCCTGCGCCGAGGAGCGCGCCCTGAAGGTGGCCGTTCAGGCCATCGAGGAATGCGGCTTTGTGCCGGGCGTGGACGTCGCCATCGCCCTGGACCCCGCCGCCAGCGAGCTGGAGATCGCCTTCCGCGAGCAGACCGGGCAGGCCGACACCGTCGGGCAGTACTACTTCTGGCGGGCCGAAGAGCCCCTGACCATGTCCTCCGACGACCTGATCGAGATGTACAAGGACTGGGTCGCCAAGTACCCCATCGTCTCGATCGAGGACGGGCTGGCCGAGGACGACCACGAGGCCTGGAAGAAGCTGATGTCCGAGCTGGGCGACACGTGCTTCATCATCGGCGACGACCTGGTGACCACCAAGGACACCAACATCATCGAAGCCGCCGACAACGGCCTGATCAACACCGTGCTGGTCAAGGCCAACCAGATCGGCACGCTGTGCGAGACCCTGCTGGCCACGCACGCCGGCAAGGAGCGGGGCTGCGCGATGGTGGTCTCCCATCGCTCCAAGAGCCCCAACGACACGATGGAGGCGGACATCGCCTTCGCGATCAACTCGTTGGGCATGAAGTGCGGCGGCGGGTCCAACACGGAGCGCCTGGTCAAGTACGCCCGGATCGTCGAGCTGATGACCATGGCCCGCAAAGGCTTCAAGATCACCCGCCCGCTGGAGAAGGACCTGAAGATCGCCGACATCGCCGCCACCGAGGTGGCGACCAACGCGGGCATCCCGACCGTGGGCGTGACCGTCCGGCTGGAGAACGGCGTGACCTTCCAAGGCGCCACCCCGCTGGGCACCTCGGCCGGGACGGACGAGGCCATCCACCTCGTCGACAGCGTGATCGAGAAGTGCCCCGCGGTGGACAGGCACGGCGAGCTGTTCGAGCCGGGCGCGCTGCCCAAGACGTGGAAGTTCAAGAAGGGCGTGACCAACGACCAGGTCAAGGCCGCCAACGACAAGGAGCTGTCCGAGTTGTGGCGGCGGGCCCAGCGCTACAACGGCAAGGGCTGCCTCAACGCCGCCGAAGGGGCCGAGAAGTACATCGCCCCGCTGTTCGTGGGCAAGCAGCTCGACCAGGTCGGCAGCCTCGTCGACGTGGACACGCAACTGCTGGACCTGGAGGCCCAGGTCGCCGTCGAGCGGGGCAAGCTCGCCAAGGACGCCCCGGCCCGGGAGCGGATCGCCATCGCCCAGCGGAAGGCGAACCTGGGCATGAACGCCATCCTGTCCACCTCGCTGGCGCTGGGCCGGCTGATCGCCGCCCGCGACGGCGTGGAGCTGTCCGACATCCTCCGCGAGCTGGAAGGCAAGATCGACCGCGATGCCCTCTACGGCGTCAAGGGCTGATCGGCGCCCCCATACCCGACGCACCCACCCAGGGCCCGCCCGGTCGCTCGGACGGGCCCTCTTTCTGCGCGCCGTTCCCGCCGCAAGGCGACAAATCGTCACGTTATTCCGGGAATCCGCAGAACGAATTGCCGCCGAGCGCGTCTATGTATCGGGGGACATCGGCGGATCGGCGGGTGGCGCAGCCACGCGGTAAGCAAGGTCAGTGCGCGCCGGTTGTCCGCTGCGCGCGCGAAGGGATTCACTTGCAGCTTGGAGACGGTACCGATGAAACAGGCGCGTTCGAAAGCCGATGGCCCACCCCCGGCCCAGCCGGCGAAACCGCACCGGGGGCGCTGGATCGTCCTGCTGGGGATGACGGCACTGATGGTGACCACGGCCACGGCGGTCGCGGTCGTGATGGCCGGGGAGGCGAGGGCGTCCCGCCGGGCTGTGCTGGAGATGGAGGAAATGCTCGTCATGATCGGCCAGAGGGAGGAGGCCGCGCGCAAGCAGGAGCGGGAGATGCGGGTGGGGGCCATCCGGCGCGTGCTGGAGAAGGCGGTGGCCCAACGGGTGACGATGTCCGAGGTCGAGACGTGGCTGGGACCGGTGAACCGGATCAGCCCGGCGACGGACCCGCAGGGTGCGGCCGAGTACACCCACAGCCTGGTTGTCGGGTACCCCACGTTGAGGTTCCGCCTGGCCTTCGAGGACGGACGGCTGGTTCGTTTCGCCGAGCCGCCTTTGCCCGTGGACGAGCCCCGCCGGTGGCCGCCGCGGCCACCTCAGCCCGCCAGACGCGGTCCGATCGCCGCCCTTTGCGACCGCCTCCTGCGGCCGCGTTGAGCCGAGTCACCGCGGCGTCCGCGGGGTGCGGAATCAGGAACGGTTGCCCTATAACGCCCTGACAGCGAAGTACTCCCCGCCGTCGGCGCTGATGTCGGTCAGGGCGAAGCCGCATTTCCTGTACAGGGCGATCTCGGCTGGGTTGTTCCAGTTGGCGTTGCAGCGCATGTGGGAACAGCCGGCCTCGCGGGCGACCTGCACCGCCCGGCCCAGCATCGCCGTGGCGACTCCGCGGAGGCGGTACTCGGGGCGGACGTAGACCTGCTCGAGCACGGCGACGGGTTCGTTGGCCAGGGGGCCGGAGTTGATCGGGCCCATGTCGAAGTGCACCCCGCCCAGCAGGTGCCCCGCCGGCGTGACCGCGCAGACGCAGGCGAATTGCCACGGCGTGGCGCCCGGTTCGGAACCGGCGATCACCTTTCGCGAGTCCGCCAGCTCGTGGCGGAATACGAACTCCACCTCCTCGGGCGGACTGTCCCCGGCCGCGTAGACGGCGATGTCGTGATCCGGGAGCCCCGCCGGCCCGTCGGGCACGGGGCCGAGCAACTCGGTGATCTCGAACACGCGCTCGGTCGGCGGGCCCAGCTCGGCGATCAGACGCACCGGCAGCTCGCGCGTGGACTCCATCTCGTCGCCCGGTGCCATCTTCGAGCCCTCCACGGGCCGCAGGTCCCTGTCGGGATCGGTCACGTCCACCTCGTACAGGAAGCCGTCCCGTTGGCCGTTGGTCTCGATGACCACGCGCCGCCAGTTCTCGTCCGTGTTCTCCTGGACGTACGTGTCGATGCGGCTGGGCTGGTGGGCGAACGCCCGGGAAAGCTCCCGGACCGGCGAGACCGCAGAGCCGGGCCGAACCGACTCCAGCCGGCGGTCGGTGCCGTGGTACCATCGCCCGCCCCGGTCGATCTCCAGCGGCGGGGCGGCCTCGAGGACACGCTGCTTCAATTCCGCCCAGGTGGTGAAGCCGTAGTCCACCGCCAGGGCGTACTGCGCGTCGGCCAGCGACAGGTCGGCGGCGAGAATCCGTTCGTCGGGACTGCCCGCGAACCGGTGCAGCCGGCGCAGGACGCCGCAGACCTTCGGGTCGCCTTGCCGGTGGCCTCTGACCAGGGCCTTGGCCTGCTTGCGGAGTACGTCGATGCTGGGGCGGGGAGGGAGTGAACGTGTCATGACAACCTTCCTTTCCATCATCGCCCGGGGTCTGCCATCGCGGGCTGGAAAGAAGGTTCGTGTCGAACGGATCTCGAAGGGGGCCTTGAGCCTTTCCGCAGACCGGGGGGCGTCCTTCGACCGCCGGGCGGATTATCGCCCCGTCGGCCGTTGCCGTCAACCGTCCC
>DASRZG010000205.1:0-6579 GCA_035686585.1 Phycisphaerae bacterium | reverse complement strand
GTGACAGGACGCGGGGAGGCGGGTATCCTCTGCGTTGGTCGTGGATGGACGTTCACTCCGGCTTGGACGGTGGGGCTGGGGATCGCGGAAACCTGCATCCACCCACGCGGTTCTCACGCATCCCGCCGGATCCGGGTCGTGATTCAGGCGCTGGTTCCGCCCGCGGGCGGGCCAATACATCGGATTTGAGGGGGAACGGTATCAGTCTCGAAGTAGTTTTGGAAAGGGAAGTCCAATGAGACCCACGTCTACGCTGTTGATTGCGGTGATGTTGTGTCTCGGTGCGGCCGGGCCGGCGCCCGGCGAGGACACCGAGGCCGTCAAGACCTACGCCCGCGGCGACTACGCCGGCGTCGTGAAGCTGCTCACGCCCGCCTACCGGTCCGGGTCGGCGAACATCCAGCAGCGTCTGATCCTCGCGCGGGCGCAGCTCCACCTGGGGCGCACGGACGACGCCCTCGGCGTGCTGAAGTCCGTCCTGGCAAGCGATCGGGAGAACCCCGAGGCCAACGCCCTCACGGGCAGGGCCCTGCACGACCGCGGCGAACATGCCGAGGCCCTGAAGTACCTTCAGCACGCCTACCGGCTGAAGCAGGACCCGGCGACGGCCGGGGTGCTCGGGAAGTGCTATCACGCCCTCAAGCAACCCGCCAAGGCAAAGGTCTATCTCGAAAAGGCCCTCGCCGACGACATCCGCGACCCGGGCAACAGCTTTCTGCTGGGTGAGATTTGCCTGGCGCGCGGCCTGGGGGCGCTGGCGGAGAAGTACTTCCTGATGGCCGAGGAAGCGGGCATGCGGTCGGCGGAGTTGTACCTGCTGCTGGGCCGGGCCTACGTGCTCCAGCGGAAATACGTCGGGCCGGTGCTGCTGCGGCGGCTGGACACACCGGCGAAACCCGGCGACGTGGTGGACGACCGCGTCGTGCTCGGCAAGGTCGACGGCGTGGCCGACCGGTACAAGGTCGCCGCGCGGTACTGCGCCCTCTACGAGGGGCTTCGGCTGTCGCGGGCCTCACCCCAAAGCGCCGACGCGCAGTACATGCTGGCGGCGGGTTGGCTGGCGGCGGGAGACGCCGACCTCGCCGCGCGGCACCTGGACGTGCTCTTACAGCGCGAGAAGCGGACCCCGCGGGCGGCGGAGCTCCAGGTGCGCCTGCTGCTGGCGAAGACCGACTACGCCGCGCTCGACCAGGCCCTGACCGCCGCCAAGGACGCGAAGGTCTTCGACGCCGCGAAACTCGCGGAGTATTACTATCGGGCGGGGATGATGCGCCGCGCCGAGGGCAGCCGCGACGAGGCCATCCGCCTGCTCAAGGCCGCCGAGGCCCACGCGCCTACGTCCGCCCCGATCCTCCGATCGCTGGCGGCGCTGCACCTGGGGACGGGTCGCGGCAAGGAGGCCAGGCAGTATTACGCCCGCCTCGTCGAGCTGTTCCCCGACGCCGACGACATCGACGAGCTTCGCAACACGCTGCGGGTCCTCCAGGAGAAGAAAGGAGGCGAGAGATGAATACCTCACGCCTCCTTCAAGTTCTTGCGACCGTGGGGATGGTCTTAGGCTGCGGGACCGGAGCGGGCCTCGCCCAGACGGTCCCTCAATTGGAGCAGCGGGTGAAGGCGGACCCCGCCTCCTTGCAGGCCAAAGAGGCCCTCGCCGAAGCCTACCTGACCGAATGCGAGCTGGAGAAGTCGCTGGCCTTGTGGCGCGAGATCCTGGAACGCGCCCCGGACCACAAGCGGGCCCGGTTCGTGGCGCAACGCCTCACGGCGCAGGCGCTGGACCTCGACAGCCACCTGGAGGTCATCGCAGCGCTCATCGACAAGGGCATCTTAGAGGGGACCGACGCGCTGCTCGACGCCGCCGCCCGCCGGGCGGCCGGCGACGACCAGAAGGCGCGGATCCTCTGTCTCCGCGGGCGCTGGGCGCACCGCTCCGGCGACGAGGCCCGGGCGCGGGCGAACTTCGAGACGGCCGTGAAGCTGTACCTCGACGCGCCCTGGGGCGCCCGCTCGGCGATCGCGCTGGCCGGGACCGCCTGGACCACCCCCGTCCCCGGTGAGCCGCAGCGCCTGCTTGTCGCCGTCGCGGGCAACGACAAGCTCCCCGCCGCCGTCCGCGAGGAGGCCAAGTTCAGGCTCCTGCTGGTCGAGGCGGCCGGGTGGGCCCCCCAACGGCGGATCGCCGCCCTGCGTGACCTGCTGCCCGCCACCACCGATCCCGGCGTGAAGCGGCAGATCCTGGAAAGAGTGATCGGTTTCATCGTCCAGTCGCAAGGCCGATGGGCGCCCGAGGCCGTGGACGCAGCCGCGGCCATCCTGCTCACCGGCCCGCCGCAGGAGCAAACCGCTCGCGTGCTCGCCGAACTCGAGCAGGTGGCTACGACCGGCCGCGATCCGGCCACGCTCGACCGCCTGCTGGCGGTCCTGGGCGAACTGAAGCTCAAGGACAGGTCTCTCGCCCGCGACGCCGCCTTCATCCGCGTCGAGGCACTCGTCAGCCGGGCTGTCGTCGAGGACGACGCCGTGGCGATGAAGCGATTCCTCGCCGCCGCAGCGCAGGCAATGGACGGCCTCGCCGTCGACAAGGCCATCCCTTCGGATGGAAAGCGGATCTGGCAGCTTCGCGGCCGGTCGCGGCTCTGCGAGGCGCAGAAGCTCCTCGCCCTCCAGGGCGCCGCCGACGCCCTGCCGGCGATCATGGCGGCGAAGGATCACTACCTGGAGGCGCTGCCGACCGATCCGGAAGGCTGCCTTCGCCGGCTGGCCAAGATCGGCATGCTGCTCGAGCACGCCCGGGAGTGGGAGGTGGCCGCGGGGCTGTGTCACCAGGTCGCCGACCGGTTCCCGTATCTGCCCCAGGGACGCGACGCGCTGATGAAGATCGCGCAGATCCACGAGCGCCTGGACGCGCCCATGGCCGCCCTGGAGGTCTACGCTGAATACGCCGCGCGGTATCCGGCCGAGCTGCCGTACCGCCAGCTCGAGGTGGGACTGCGCCTGAAGCGGCTCGGATACGCCGGCGTGCTGGACTTCCAGAAGCGGACCGGCCTCAAGCCCGACGGGATCGTCGGTCCCGGGACCCGCCGGAAGCTGGAAGAGCTCGAGGCCGGGTTCGACGTGATCCGCGTCCGGGACGATGAGGGCGAGGGCATTCTCCGCGGCAAGTTCGTGCACCCGACGATCTTTCGGATCGCCCGCGAGCTCCAGAAGGCCGGACGCGACTACGACGCCGTCCAGGCCTACCTGCTCTTCCTGAACCTGTTCCCCACCAAGAAGGACGCCGACGACGCGCTGCTCGCCGTCGCGAGGCTGCTGCGCGATAACCTGCTGTTCGAGGAGGCGCTCGGGGCCTACGCCGAGCTGATGGAGTACTACCCCAAGGGCAACATGACCAGCGAGGCGTACATCGAGTCGGCGTCGTGCCTGGAGAACCTCGGCCGCTGGAACCAGGCCAAGGAGCTCTACGAGGTGTACGTCAAGAAGTTCCCGAAGTACAAGCACGTCCCGCTCTGCAAGGAGCGGATCGCCGTGCTGGCGGAGGTGCGGCAGTACCAGGAGTTCCTGGCGGCCAACCCCCAAAGCCCCAAGGCCCCCGAGGCGCAGTACCAGATCGCGGCCATCCTCTATCAGAAGCTCAAGAACTGCACCAAAGCGGCGGTGGAGTTCGCCAAGGTCGCCGACGCCTACCCCAAGCACGTCCGCGCCGCCGACGGGCTGTTCAGCGCCGGTACGGCGCATCTGCGGACGGAGAACTTCCCCGCGGCAAGGAAGGTCCTGTCCGAGCTGGTCCGCCGCTACGGCGACAGCCGCCTCGCGGACGACGCCCAGTACTGGATCGGGCACACCTACGAGTACGCCGCCCGGGCCCTGGGCAAGCTTGACGAGCGCAGGATCGTACTGAAGCGGCGGTCGCTGGCCGGCCGGGCGAGGCTGCTGGCCGATGTCGCCCTGCGGCGGCGGTACTACCCCGACGCCCGGCCCGGCCCCGAGCTGCCCGAGGACATCTGGACCGCCGACGCCCTGGGCGTCCTGACCAGCGGGTCCAAGCGCGACCGGGTGAACGCCGAGCTGCTCCAGGCCGTCCGCGCGTACCGCAAGGTGGTGGACGAGTTCAAGATGGGCGACATGGCGGGTCCCGCCCTGCACCGAATCGGCGTGATCCACACGCAGTACCTCAAGGACCCCGAGAAGGGCTTCGAGGCCTACCAGGATCTGCTCGCGCACTACCCGGGCACCAAGGAGGCCGTCGACGCCCTCTACGAGGTCGGCGCCTACTACGTGGAGAACCGCAAGTTCGACGAGGCCATCAAGGCCTATCGGCAGTTCATCTACAACTACTCCGGCGACGCCCGCGTGGAAGACGCCATGCTCGCCATCGCCCGCTGCCACATGGAGCAGAAGGCGTGGGACAAGGCCCTCGACGCCTACCAGAGCTACGTCAGCAAGTTCCCCCGGGGCAAACATGCAGGATTCGCCAACGCCCAGATCACCTGGATCCGGACGTATCATTATTAAACGTCCGACAGAATGAACCGCAGAGGACGCTGACAGCGCGGAGATCACGCGACACGGGAAAGGTGCAAGCCATCCATCCTGCGCAGTCTCGGCGCCCTTTGCGGCCAGATCCTGGAACGGAGCCCACCGGAGGCGCGGTGCCCTTCCCAGGGCACCGCGCCTTGGCGTTTGCCCCGCCAACGTGAGCGGCAGATGAAGTGGTCGCGGAGACATACCGTGGTGCTGCTGGCGGGGCTGGCGATCGCCGCCGTGGGCGGGTATGGCCTGCTCCGCCTGGTTCGCCGGCGGCACGAGCAGGCCAAGACCCGCAGGGTCCAGGCGCACCGCGAGATCATCTGGCGCCACGCGCAGGCCGCCGCCCTGCCCACCGAGCTGGTGACCGCCGTCATTCTCTGCGAGAGCGGCGGCGACCCGCGGGCCGTCTCCCGAAAGGACGCCCGCGGCCTCATGCAGATCACACCGATCGCCGAGCGCGAAGTGCTCGAACGGACCGGTCTGACCAAGGGCGACCTGTTCGACCCGAACTACAACGTCCAGGTCGGAACGGCGTACCTGCGAATGCTCATCGACCGGTTTGAGGGGGACGTGTACCTTGCCTTGGCGGCCTACCAAGCCGGCCCGTCACGCGTGCAGAAGCTCCGCAGCGATCACCCGGGCCTTCCGTCTCCGCGGCTCATCGACAAGCACGCCCCGCGTTCCACGGCCCGGTACTGCCGCACAATCCTGTCCGGCCGCTCGCCGCGCCTCGAACCCGCCACGGCGCCCTCGCGAGACCCTTGAGCCAAGCAGCGCACCGGCGGACGAATCCGCAGGCCGCGGTGCCCGCCTGATGCGCGAAGATGCGAGAGTTTCCCCACAGGCGGGCAATATCCCCCGGATTCCACCCGGCTCTCGATCGCTCCGGCAGATGGCCCAGGGAAGAGATGCCGGCGTCTTGCGATGGCAACTGCCCTTTGCGCAGGGAGATAGCTCAGATACGGCATCGTTCGCCCGAACTTCCGACCGGTCAGGCACGCGCCCTGCAATACTGGTTGGGTGTGCACGGCGGAGACAGGCTCAGAGCGGCCTGGGATCCGCGGAGACCCACCATGATGCCGGGACGAAGAACTCGCAAGCAACTGCTGATCGTGGCCATGCTGATCACCTTCGTTACGCTGATCTTCACCATGCTCCTTGGCTCCTCGGCGGCGGGCGGCCGGGGCGCCGGCCGGCCGACCGAAAGGATGCTCCCGGGCCTGGAAGAGCGGGATCCGGCGCCCGCCGAGATGGCGGGGACCCCGGGCGGCGGCGCGCAGCGAGGCGAAACCAACGCCCGGGGGCAGGCGCGGACCGGCGGGGGGTGACAAATGCGGCAGACCAGGCAGGAACCGGAGGATGACCGGCCGAAGCAGCGGACGGCCGGCGCTTCGGGAGGCAATGCCTGCCCGCAGCAGCGATCACCCGGGTCGCCGTGTGCGGCCCGGACGGGATCGGGAACAGGACCATGATCCCCGAAGGAGGGAAAGTGGTCCGACGCGGCGCAGCCCCGGTAAGTCCGGGAAGGGGCGGGACGGGTCGGGGCCGCTAAGAGGCGGAGCGGCCGACCAGGCCCACCTGCCCCGCGCCGCTTGGGTCCCCTGGGGATCGCCAACGCGACTCCCAGGGGACCTCTCGTTTGCGGGTGCCGCTGCCGCGCCGCCTGGCGCCGGGGCTTGCGGAGCGGGGCGCCATAGTCTGCAGAGCGCAGCGCAGCAGTCACGTTTGGGGGCGCGCTTCGGACAGTCCGGAAAATCGCCTGGGCGCAGAAAGGGATCTGTGGTATAATAGCACCGCAAGGCTCAGCTTGTGGTTGCCGTCTGCACCGGTTGCCGGCGTGTCCAGGCGAGGGGTGCCCGGACGGCGGCCGGAGGCATCCGCGTCCGGATTGTGCTCGCGATCAACAACTCAAGGAACGAAGGCTCAGCGTTTTCCTCCGGTTGACAGGTCCCTGGTGAGCGAAGGAGGCACAAGGCGATGAAGGGAAGGATGCAAGCGCACCTCGCGCTGGTCTGGGGGTGGGTGTGGCTTACGCTGGCGGCGGTTCCG
>DASRZG010000204.1:0-4115 GCA_035686585.1 Phycisphaerae bacterium | reverse complement strand
CGTCCGGATCAGCGACGTGCCCGGCAAGGACCAACACGTCCGCGTGCAGTTCCGGATGCTCAAGACCGGCAACGTCCACCGGGAGGACTACCAGGAGGATCTCTCCGTCATCCAGGGCTGGAACGGCAAAAAGGCGGCCGTGGCGGGCCCGCTGACGTTCCCCGCCTGGCTCAAGGACACGTCGGAGTGGAAGAAATGGCAGTACATCGGCGACATCCGCAGCTTCACCACCTGGGACGCCGGGGGCAACAAGTACGTCGCCAGTGCACTGTGTTTCGTCAAGACGGCCGACGGGACGAGGAAACCGGTGGTCCCCAACCTGGTCCTATACCGCCCGGACGGCACGCGGAAGGCGGTAGTCAGCTACTCGGAAGGGCTCGTACCCTCCTCGTGGCAACGCTACGACGCCAAGGGGCGGATGACGTCCAGCGCGATAACCCGCGGCAACCCTAAGCAGTTCCTGAGTGATGCCTACACGTACGATCCAGACGGCACGGAGCACAATTGGCAGATCACCCCGCACGGGGTCGTCCGCGGCGAGATTGTCACGCTGCCCAACAAGAAGAGCTACTACGCCCGGTACGCCAAGCCCTTCGAGGATGCACCCTTCGATCCCAAGCTCCTGCCCGAGGGCCGGCGATTGGACGCGTCGCGGACGGCCCGGGACTTCCTGTCCAACGCCGCGGCTGGGAACGAATCCGTCCTGGCGGCGACGACGCAGGCCGACTCACCGGCCCGGAAGCGCATCGCCGAGTTGGTCCAGGCCCTCCGCGGCAGCCGAGCCACGGTCGTCAAAGCCGCCGAGGTGACCGTCTCCGGCGACACCGCCCATCAGCCCGTTACCATTCGCGGCGGGCCGCTCGACGGCAAGGCCCTGCTGGTGGACCTGGTCAACATTGACGACTACTGGCTCGTCGCCGGCGTCCGGGAAGAGGGCGCCCCGCGGACGGGCGCCACCGCGTCCACCCGACCGGCGGGGGAGGACGAAGGAAAGTCCCCCGTGAAGGCCGTCGCGCCGGATGCCGCGGTCCGCGGCTCCATCGTGGATGACAACGGCAGACCCGTCTCCGGGGCGGTCGTGCGGATGTACGAGATCCGCGAGGACGACTCGGGAAGGCTGGCGGATGTCACTGCCGCCGGGGAGATCACCACCGGGGCTGACGGCTCGTTCCGCCTGGCGGGCAGGCCGGGCCGGCGCCCGCCGGCGCTGATGCTCCTCGCGCGCAAGCCGGGCCTGGCGTTGGGCGGGTGGGTGTGGAACTACGGGTGGGCGACGTCCGGCCCCCCCACCAGGATCACGTTGGGCAAGCCGGCGAAGCTGGCGGGAGTCGTCGTCGACGAGCAAGGCCGGCCCGTCGCCGGCGCGGTGGTCAAGGCCAGGCTGGCCGGGCCCGAAGACGCGAGCACCATCGTGACCTGGCTGCCCGACCGCGCCCCGCTGGAATGGCTGACAGCCAGGACGGACCGGTCCGGGCGGTTCGCCTTTGACCAGATCCCCGTCGGCACCGGTGCGGAGTTCTTCGTCACCGCCCCGGGACGGGCGAATACGTACACCCGCGAACCCGAGCTCCCGCCGACGAAGATGCCCTTCACAGCCGGGGACACCGACATACGGATCACGCTGCCGCCAGCGGCGAGCATCACCGGGACCGTCGTGGACAAGGCCGGCGGCAAAGGCGTGCCCGGAGTGCAGGTCCGTGCGAAGCGGGACGGCCGGAGCTACCTCGAGTCCGCCAGCGCCGTCTCGGATCAAGACGGACGGTTCCGCCTGACCGGCCTGCCCGGCGGGGAGCAGGTAGTGGAGCTGGCGCCGTCCCGCCGCCTGGCCGACTGGGTGGCCATGCCGATCAGGGTGGAGGCCGCCGCGGGCAAGGACACCTCGGCAGTGATACTGCAGGCGGGCAAAGGGGGCGTGCTGGAGATCTCCGTGACCGACAGCGCGGACGGGAAGGGAATCCCCAACACGCAGGTCAACACCTTTGGCCAGTCCGGTCCGACAGGACCGAACCACCAGTACTCGATCCGAACCGACGCCGACGGCGTCGCGAAGATCCGCGTCCTCCCGGGACGGTACAGCTTCTTCGCCCGGGCCCTTGACTACAGGCCTGTCCTGCCGTCACAGGAGCTGGCCGTGGACGTCGCCGAGGGCCGGACCGAAAAGGTTGCGATCCGCCTGAAGGCCGCCGTGCGGGCCCGAGGGATGGTCCGGGACCCAGCCGGTGAGCCCGTGGCCGGGGCGTCCATATGGGCTCTTGGAGCGGACACCGTCGGGTCCACCGCGGAAGACGGAACGTTCGACGTGGCCCTGACCGTCCTCGACCAACCGGGGCAGGCCGATTCCTCGCCACTGCGGTACACGCTGGTGATCCGCCACCGCAAGCGGAACCTCGCCGCCGTCGTGCCGCTGGGCACGGACCCCAAGCCGGTCAACGTCACGCTCGGCCCCGCCGTGACGCTGGACGTTCGGGTGGTCGACGCGAAGGGCAACGCCCTCCCCCGCGCGGAGGTGGGCCTGGCGCTTGCCTCCGAAGAAGGCATCAGCGGCCCCATCGAGTACCTGCTCAGGACCGACGAGGACGGCCGGCGCGAGATCCGGGCGGTCCCGCGCGGATACGACTACACTCTCAGCGCCGGCGCCGGCGCCAGCGCCAAGCAGTTGGCGCGGAAGCAGTCCCCCTTCACCGTCGCCCCCGACGCCACGGGCACGATCACCAGGACCATCGTCCTGGACGCCCACGCGTGGACCACAACCCGGCCCGCGACACCGATCCCGGGAGCACGGACCCGACCGGCGACGACCACCCCGGCCGCGCCGGGCACGATCGCCATCCGATACGACATCCCGGGCGCACCGGCCAAGGCGATGTTCTTTCTCCAGATGCAGCCCTGGGACCGCACGGCTCCCCCCCCGTCCGCGCTTCATACCGCGGTCACCAACGGCAGTGAGCAAGTCCTGAAGGACCTGCCGCCCGGCGTTTACCACGTGGCCCGGACCAAGAGCCTCCGCGTGGGCGACGTGGCCCGGGGGGCCATGCTCGACTGGCGGCTCGAGACGGTCGTCTACCCCGGCCGCGTCACGCGGGCGGACTTCCTCCGGAAGGCGGGCTCGCCGGTCCGCGGAGAGGTCCTTGGCCTCAAGAACGCTGGAGCGGCCGGCGCGTTCGTCTACGTCAGGGACCCCCGGGCCACGACCGGCGCCGACAGCCCCGACGAGTGGGAGCTGACCACTTTCGACGCGGTCACCTGCGGGCCGGACGGTCAGTTCGCGACGGAAACCATCCCGCCCGGTGAGTACGCCGTCGTGGTCAACGCCTTCAAACCCGAGGCCCCCGGTGGCACATTGGACCCGTACTGGCGCCTGCCGGACTTCGTGGGCGTCGCCCGGGTCACCGTCCCCGCCGCGGGCGAAGCGACGAAGGTGCAGGTCCAGCTCAAGCCCCGCCCGCCCCGCCAGACGACAGCCACCCGGCCCGCGCCCACGTCCCGACCTGCGGTGACGACCCGTCCCGCCGGTTCCGGCACGACCATCGTCGGGCAACTGGTGGACGCCGAAGGCAACCCCGTCCCCGACGCCGAGGTGTTCGTGGCGACGCCATCCAGGCACGTGAGCCTGGTCGACGCAGATGGCGAAGTGACGCCTGCGGCGCGATCCGAAAGCTCGCGCCCCATGTCGCCCGGAGATCGGACGCCTATATCGCCCCCGGCCCTTGTGGCCGGGGGTTGATCTTCGTCAGGATTGTGCGCACGCGGTGCGGAGAGCTAACCCCCGGCCACGAGGGCCGGGGGCGAAATAGAGAAGGCGCGGGGGCGAAATACAGATGGCTCCAAGGGGAAAGGAAGGGCGACTCCGACCCACACGGTCAGGGGAGCGAAATCCCCTCGTGTCGATCGGGGGATCGGGTGGTACCTTATCGGCACACTCGAAAGGGTATGCCGATGAAAGCGCCCGTCGCTGTTGTCTTGGCGTTGTCCGTCCTCCTGTCCTCGATCGCCGCCGCGGCCGATCCGCAACATCCGGTCATGCAATGGGTCAAGCAGCACCCGCGGGCGAAGCCCGCCAAGCCGTCGCCGCGGATGGGGTATGAGACGTCCTACGGCTACGACCCCGTCAGCAG